>JAUWYG010000108.1 GCA_030615945.1 Candidatus Bipolaricaulota bacterium
CCGCCCTCTGCAGTGTAGATACCTTGACTCCAAGCCCTGTTTGGAGTTGAATAACGATGCCAGGTAAAGGAGGCAGCCAGTAATGAAGCGACTCGCGATTTGCGCGACGATCTTCGCCGTCGTAGCGATTGGTTCACTCGCATGGGCAAGTACACTGAGGTTCCTTGGGTCCTATGCTATCCCTACTGACGAATGGAACTATGAGGATGCACTAGTTGGGGGGATCTCAGGCCTGGCATACGACGCTACCCGGGACGTCTATTACGGCGTCAATGATGACCAGGGAATCCTCTACACCTTAAAGATAACAATCGATGAGAACGGCATCCATGACGTAGAGGTCCTTGGGATGACTCGCCTTGACAGCGATCAGATAACCCTTGGGATCCAGCCATACGAAGAGGACAATATCGATGCCGAAGAGGTCGCTCTCGCACCGGATGACACCTTGATCATCTCATCTGAACTGGATCACAACGGTAAACCTTGGATCCGAACATTCGCACTCGATGGAGCTCTCCTCGGGCAGATCCCTGTCCCTCGCAAGTTCATTCCCATACCTAGTCTGACACAAGGTGTACGCCAGGATCTCGCCTTCGAGGCGATGGCGCTCACACCCACCGGAAACACCCTTTATGTAGCGAATGAACAGGCGCTTGGTCAGGATTATCCCACTGCCACGGTAAGCCAGGGGACCGTTGTGCGCATCATCGAATACAACATGAGCCATGACATAGCGACCGTAATGGCTGAGTATGCCTACAGAACTGAACCAATTTTCGTGGTTCCCGTAGGCGGCACCTTTGCCGAAAACGGTGTATCAGCCATGCTGTCTATAAAGCACCTCATGCCCGAGTACGATTTGCTGGTGATGGAGCGCGCTTACGCAAGCGGAGTAGGGTACGATATCAAGCTCTTCGGGATTAGCCTGGCCGGTGCGACCAACATCATGAACGCTGAGAGGCTTCCTTGTCTCTGCTCAACACGGACAGTGAAAAAGACACTCCTTCTACGAATATCAGCAGAGCCGGGTCACTCAAACATTCCCATCCAGCCGGATAATATGGAAGCGATGACGATCGGTCCCAGACTAGCCAACGGCCACTATACGCTGATTCTGGCGAGCGACAACGACTTTGACGACTCTCAGAGGAATCTCTTCCTGGCGTTTGAGATCCTTCCGTAAGCCAAGGTAAGACACTCCCTATCTGTAAGGCCATGCACACAACCTCACACGGACGCGATATCTCTCGGCCACACGTTTCCACATCAGGTTACAAAAGTACATCCGCCCATAAGGGACCAATGGCTTCCTCATCTATTCCGCAGCCCTGGGATGTTATCCCCTCCGCGCTGCTTGACTCTAAGACAAAATAGATGTGGAATAGCGGGGTCCATTCCAAATGAGCGAAGGAGGCAACGATGTGGAAAATACTTCTTGGTGTCGGATTAGCAGTGGCTTTAGCGATCTGGCTCTTACCTCTGGGTGAGCAGAAACCCCTTCGATTCTTAGGCTCCTACGCCATCCCCACAGGAGAATGGACCTACGATAGTGTACCGGTAGGAGAGATCTCAGGCCTCGCGTACGATCCCGTGATCAATGTCTACTACGGCATCTGTGATGACCGTGGGGATGTCGGTCCCGCTGGCCGTCTTTACATCCTGGATATCCCGCTTGACAGCTCGGGCATTCACAATGTGACGGTCTACGATATGACCCTGCTCGATAGCGATCCAGATACAGGAGGGGTGCAGACGTACGCCAGGAAAGCCATCGATGCGGAAGATATCGTGTTCACACCCAGCCGCACGTTTTTCGTCGCCTCCGAGCGAGACCACGAGGATCGACCGTGGATCCGGGAATTCACTGAAACGGGACTCTTGTTGCGGGAGATCTCTCTGCCCGCGAAGTTCATGCCCGCAGAGGGCATAGGCGTGCGCGAGAACCTATCGTTTGAGGCGATGACGCTCACCCCGGATGAAAAGACCCTGTACGTGACAAACGAGCAGGCCCTAAAGCAGGATGGCCCCACCTCCACGGTGGACCATGGGACAACGGTACGCATCATCCAGTACTCTCTGAAGCTCATGACATCTACAGTTACGGCTGAATACGCCTATGTTACCGAGCCGATCTTTGCCGCCCCAACGGATGGCGATTATGCGGACAATGGAGTGCCGGCGATGCTTTACGTAAAGCACGTCCTCCCCGCATACGACTTGTTGACGGTTGAGCGCGCTTACTCAAGCGGAGTGGGAAACGACATCAAGATCTTCGGGGTGAGCCTTGAGGGAGCCGAGAACGTCAAGGACGTGGAAGCCCTTCCCTTCCCATTTAATGGGAATGCCGTAAAGAAGGAGCTTCTGGTGCGGATCTCCGCAATAGAGGAGCTGTCAGATATCCCCATCCAGCCGGACAACATCGAGGCCATCGCCCTTGGCCCTAAACTACCAAATGGGCACCATACATTGCTTTTGGCAAGCGACAACAACTTTGACGACTCTCAGAGGAATCTCTTCCTGGCGTTTGAAATCGTTCCATAGTTACAAGCCACTGTTGGCCTTGCGTGATAGGAGGAAGGATAACTAGCGAATGGTCTAAAAGCGGCTCTTCGCTATCTGGTGTGGGTAATCAGCCAGGGGGCATCAGAACTGGCCTGCTCTCGTGAATCAAGCCCTTTTCCCCCTGAGGAAAACAGGAAAAAGTCCGGTTTCTTTGCGATAAACCCCCAAGGCCCGTTCTCATGACCTGTCTGCCGGTCAGGCAGGGAAACCGTATTTCCTTATCTCTCGCCAAGACGCTAAGATTGCCAAGAATTATAGATTCTCACTCTCTGCATTCTCTGCGGCTCTGCGAGAGGCTGAAGCCTTTCTCTCACCAAGACGCTAAGATCGCCAAGAATTATAGATTTTCACCCTCTGCGTTCTCTGCGGCTCTGCGAGAGGCTTACCGTTTCAACCTTTCTCTCTAGTTACCCACTAGAAACAGCGAGGAACCCTAAAAGCTAAAACTCCTCATTCCCCTGGGTGATGCGCGAGCTCCTGCACAGAAGGAAGTGTCCCCCCGGTTGTTAGAAATGAAGGATGGCCTCCGGCAGCTTTGGTAAGCTGATGAAAAAGGAGGCCACCACATGAACGAAGACAAAGGTACCGTGTTGGAGGCGCTGGGGCAAGTGCAAACAGAAGAGGTAGGCAAGGTGTTTCGCGACTACCTTCGGGGGGTGACCCGTGACATCCTGGTTGAGGTGATGGCCCAAGAAGTGAGCGAGTTGTGTGGGCCAGCGTACCATCCTGACAAGGAGGCCGCGTGCTACCGTGCCGGTAGCGTTCAGGGGTACGTTCACATGGAGTCCCGCCGGGAAGACGTGATGCGTCCCCGGGTTCGCAAGCGGGTGGTACAGGACAATAGCAAAGAGGTGATGCTAAAGAGCTACAAGGCCGCTCAAGATCCCAGCGAAGTCCATCATCTGCTGTTGGAGGCGCTGATGGCAGCAGGCTCTATGCGCAAGGTGGGCAAGGTGGTGAACAACCAACGGGGCAGCAGCAAGTCCCAGGTGTCGCGGCTGTGGCGCCAGGTGGGCCGGGAGAAGTTCTCCGAGCTCAGACACCGTCCTGTGAACGTGGACTCCCGAGGGGAACCCCGGGACTGGTTGGCGCTGATGGTGGACGGTATTGAGCTGGCCGATGACCTAGTGGCGGTGGTAGCGGTAGGGATTACCACCGAGGGGCAGAAGGTGGTATTGGACTTCGAGTTGGGAGCCAGTGAGAACGTGACCACAGCATCGGCCTTGGTGACCAGGCTGGTACAGCGTGGGTTTGCGTCAGGTGGGCAGCGGCCACTGCTGGTGGTGCTGGACGGCTCTGATGCGTTACGCAAGGCGGTGCTCAAGCACTTTCCCCAGGCTCGCATCCAGCGTTGTCTGGTACACAAAGAGCGCAACCTGAAGCGGTATCTCCCTCGTCGGCACTGGCCTGAACTCCACGACCTCTTCGATCGGCTGCGCAAGGCTCAAGGGGCAGTAGCGGCCCTGGAGGTGGTGGTGGAGTTGGATGCGTTCCTTGAGCCCAAGAACCAAGCCGCGCTCAACAGCCTGCATGAGGCAGGCCTGGACCTGATTCGGGTGCATCTGTTGGATACACCCTCTACCCTGCACAGGAGTCTGCTGAGCACCAACATAATCGAGAACATGATCAACAACTTCCGACGCAGCAGTGGTCGAGTGAACCGATGGCGTCTGGAAACAGATCAGGCGGCACGATGGCTGGCTACCGGGCTACTGTCAGCCGAGGAAGGCTTCCGTCGTCTGTCCCACTACTGGGATCTACGCAAGCTGATAGTTCATTTGGCCATCAAGCGGGATGAGAACAACCTGGAGGCGTTGAAGGACAAACTTCCGGACTGGCTTTCTGCCGAGGTGCCCCCGAGGGAAGATGACATGGACGAGGCATTGCCCACCTATGTGGGTGCTGGCAGTCAAGACAGCGTAATGGTAGGATTGGAGAGGTGAATCATTTAGACTGTCGAGAGGC
>JAUWYG010000116.1 GCA_030615945.1 Candidatus Bipolaricaulota bacterium
CGCTCAACTCCCTGCTATTACTGAACAGGGAGTCGATCCAAGGCACGTTTTGTTGTGCACGGATGACCGTCACCCTGGAACACTCCTTTCAGACGGCCATATGGATGACGTTGTCCGACTGGCGATTCGTGAAGGCATTGCCCCACTCACCGCTATCCAGATGGCAACCTTAAACACGGCAGAGCACTTCGGTGTAGCCGATGATCTTGGGTGCATCGCTCCTGGCCGCTATGCCGATATCCTCATCTTAAGTGACCTTGAACGATTCACTATCGACGCCGTCTTTGCCGCAGGGGAGGTGGTTGCGCGAGGCGGAGAGCTGGTAGTCGATGTAGCATCCTACCTCTATCCCAGGGAAGCGAGGGGAAGCGTCCGGCTGGCTCGAGCGCTTGAGTCTAGTGACTTTGAGGTTGCCGCATCGATTGAAGAGGGTGTCCTTCGAGCACGGGTGATGGAGGTTATCGAAAACCAGGTCGTAAACCGCGCGATTTTTGCTGAGCTTCCAGTGAGGAAGGGGATGGTTTATCCCGATTCGGCCCACGATGTCGCATTTGTTTCCGTGGTGGAGCGGCACCGCGGAAGCGGAAGGATAAGCCACGGGTTTGTAAGGGGGTTTGGTTTGAACGGCCGCTGTGCCCTGGCAAGCACGGTGGCGCACGACTCTCATAACCTTCTCATCATGGGGACGGACCAAGAGGCGATGGCCAAGGCGGGAAACTGCATCGCCGAGATGGGCGGTGGCGTATGCCTGGTAAAGGACGACAAAGTGGAGGCATCGATACCGCTTCCGATCGCGGGGTTAATGTCTGAGGAGCCGGTGGAGACGGTGGCTGAGCAAGCAGAGGGACTTAATCGAGCCTTGATGGCGTGTGGCTGCACGCTCAACAACGCATTTATGACCTTCTCGTTGCTTGCCCTTCCTGTGATTCCCGAGCTTCGCCTCTCCGATCTTGGTCTGATCGATGTGGAATCGCACACCCTTGTCTCGCTCTTAGCTGACGCAGATAATGCCTGAAAAGGAGGGAAAGTGGCCGTTGCTCATGTGAAGGAGTACCTGCGGCCGACGAGCCTTGAAGAGGCACTGACTTCTCTGCGTGAGGGGGGTAAGGGTGCCCGCGTGATAGGCGGAGGGATCGAGCTTGTTCTATTTTCGCCTCCCGATGTTACCACACTGATCGACCTTTCCGAGCTTTCTCTTTCTTATATCAAGGAAAACGAGGCTGGCCTTGCCATTGGGGCAACAACGACATTGACGCAGATCATCGAGCATCAAACGGTCGCCCAATACCTTGACGGGGTGATCGTGGGGATGCTCCACCAGGTTGCCTCGCCTCTCTTGCGCAATCTGGCGACGATCGGGGGGAGTCTTGCAAGCGCCAATCCATGGTCAGATGTGATCCCCCTCTTCCTTGCCCTCGATGCGAAGGTCACCCTATTTGATGGGAAGTATCACAGCATCCCGCTTTCGGACCTTTATCCCATACGTTCGCACCTTTCCGGGTCGATCCTCACCGAAGTCCTCCTTCCCGTTCCTGCTTCTGGGACTGCGGCTTCATTTCACCAGTTCAGCCGTACCGGTTTCGACGTAGCACTGCTCAACTGCGCCTGTCTTGTCAAGGTCGACGCTGGCCGCTGCACTGTGGTGCGAATTGTTGCTGGTGGGACACCACGGTTGGGCGCGGTGCTCCCGGCGGCGGCGGAGACTCTTATGGGGATGGAACTGACCGATGAGACGATCGAACAGGTGGCACACGTCGCGCGTGAATCTGTTGACACGCGTGACGATCGAAGGGCGAGCGCTCAGTACAGAAAACAGCTGACCTACGTTTTTGTGAAGCGCTGTTTGCAAGAGATCAGGGGTCGGCTGGTGGAGGGTAAACAATGAGGATCACACTGACCGTGAACGAAGCAAAGCGCGAACTAGAGATCGAACCCGGGGAAACGCTCCTTGAGCTTTTGCGGCGAGAGGGATACAAAGGAGTGAAAAAGGGCTGCGGCTCCGGGGACTGTGGGGCATGCGCTGTCCTCCTCGATGGGCGAGCGGTCAACTCCTGCCTCGTTCTTGCCGCCAAGGCAGACGGCCGCAAGGTGGTGACCGTGGAGGGACTCGCGGATGATGAAGGACTGCACCCGGTCCAACAGGCCTTCCTGGAGGAAGGGGCGATCCAGTGTGGCTACTGCACACCAGGAATGGTGATCGCCGCGGTTGACCTCCTCACCCACAACTCAAGTCCGAGCGAAGCGCAGATCAGAGAGGGGATCTCGGGAAATCTCTGCCGGTGCACCGGCTATGTGAAGCAGATCGAGGCGATAAAGATAGCAGTTGAGAGGATGGGAGAAGGTGCCGATGACTGATGCGCAGAAAAAGGGATTCGTCGTCGTTGGTAAAAGTGAACGGAAGGTCGACGGGATCGCACTGGTCACCGGAAAGCCTAAGTTCGTCGCCGACCTCGATTTACCCGAGACCCTCCATGTAAAGATTCTTGGAAGTCCCCATGCTCATGCACGGATCATCGAGATCGATACCTCCAAGGCCGAAGCTCTACCCGGTGTTGCCTGCGTTCTCACCCACAAGAATACCCCACCTGCGCGTTACACCACCGCTGGCCAGGGGTACCCCGAGCCCTCTCCCTACGACACGCGCATGTTCGATACCAAGGTTCGCTTTGTCGGGGACCGTGTTGCCGCTGTGGCAGCTGAGACGGATGCTAGCGCCCTTAAAGCGTTAAAGCTGGTCAAGGTGCGCTACGAGGAGCTCCCGCCGGTTCTCTCGATCGATGAGGCACTTGTCAGTGGCGCTCCGGTAATCCACGATGAGAGTGATGCAACGGGGATCTACGACGCATCGCGAAACACCGCAGCCGATATAGACATTACCGCTGGCGACCTCACACAGGGGTTTGCCGAATCGGACGTCGTTGTGGAGACGACCTGTGAGACACAGTATGTGCAGCACACCCCGATAGAGCCCCATGTGACCTTGAGCTACCTCGACGAGGATGGACGGCTAATCCTGCGCACAAGCACCCAGGTGCCATTTCACGTCCGCCGGATCGTCTCGCAGGTGCTCGGGCTACCCCTTCACAGGATCCGCGTGATAAAGCCACGGATCGGGGGAGGGTTTGGGACCAAGCAGGAGGTTCTCCTCGAGGATCTTGCCGGACTTATCACCCTGCGCACGGGACGACCTGCGCTGATTGAGCTCTCGCGCAAGGAGGAGTTCATCGCCGCTCGTACACGACATCCGATGCGCATTCGCGTTAAGCTTGGCGCAAAGCGCGATGGGACACTTAACGCGATCGAAATGGAGGCCCTCTCTAACACTGGAGCCTACGGCAGCCACGGCCTGACTGTGCTTTCCAACGTTGGCTCAAAGACCCTTCCTATCTACAACAAGGCACAAAATGTGCATTTCTTCGGTAAAGCCGTGTACACAAACCTTCCGGTCGCCGGAGCCTACCGAGGGTACGGGGCAACGCAGGGCTATTTCCCGCTAGAGGTGGCGATGGACGAACTGGCAGAGCGACTCAAGCTTGACCCGATCGAGCTTCGTCGGCGCAACCACATTCGCTCTGGCGAGTCATCGCCCATCTTTGAGAAGCTTGGTGAGGGGCGCGAAGGGGTGGCACAGACGATCAAGAGCTGCGAGCTTGGCCGCTGCATCGAGATCGGTGCCAAGCGTATCGGTTGGTTAAAGAAGCGCGGAAAACGCACCCGCGCTGGCACCTGGGTACATGGCGTTGGGATGTCGGTCCACATGCAGGGCTCAGGAATTCCGCTGATCGACATGGGAGCGGCGACGATCAAGATGAACGAGGACGGCTCGTTTAACCTTCTTGTCGGTGCAACCGACCTTGGAACCGGCTCGGACACGATCCTCGGGCAGATCGCCGCCGAGGTACTCGGCATACCACTTACGAAGATTATCGTTACGTCTTCAGATACCGACATTACCCCGTTCGACGTTGGCGCTTATGCCTCCTCGACGACCTACGTCTCTGGCAAGGCGGTGCAGCGAGCGGCCAACAAGGTTCGCGAGCAGATCGTGAAGGTGGCTGCTGGGTTGCTTGAAGAAGACGAGGACTCCCTCGCCCTCGCAGAGGAACGGGTCAAGGCATCCAACGGACAGAGCGTTACCCTTGCCGAGGTCTGCCAACACGCGATGTATCAGTCGGGTCAGTTCCAGATCATCGCCTCCGCTTCATGCGTTCCCGAGGAATCGCCCCCACCGTTCATGGCGAGCTTTGCCGAGGTGGCGGTCGACACCGAAACCGGCTTTGTGAAGGTTTTGAACTAC
>JAUWYG010000168.1 GCA_030615945.1 Candidatus Bipolaricaulota bacterium
CCCCGCCAAGAATGCGTTATAGAGAGTCGATCGAGCAGGGCTTCTTACACACGGTTAGCACAGCACTTTGGATCGCCGCTGCGGCGGTCGGAGCGATCGGGATTCTCTTGAGCGCGCTGTTGTTGCGCCAGTTGACCGGCCCGTTGAAGAGGCTCGATACTGCAGCGCAGCAGATCGCTTGCGGGGAGCTTTCGAGTCGGGTTCCGGTGTCGAGCAGCGATGAGCTGGGACACTTGGCGCGATCGTTCAACGAGATGGCAAGGAGTTTGGAGGAGTCGGAGCATGCCAAGCAGCAGATGATAGCCGACGTCTCCCACGAACTACGTACCCCGATCACGGTTGTACGAACTGGATTGGAAGGGCTGCGTGACGGTCTCCTCGAACCGACCCCGGAGAACTTTGCCGCCTTGCATAACAAGATCCTCTTGACCTCGCGGTTGGTCAGCGATCTTCAGCAACTGGCGCTCGCCGATGCAGGGCAGTTATCGATAAAGAAAGATGCCTGCGATCTAGGAGAACTGGTTGAGCAGATCCGCGCGACGATCGGCGTTGAACTGGAGGACGCCGGGATCGAGCTCGTCATCGATCTTCCCGATGCCCTGCCAGCGGTAGAAGCGGACAGCCAACGCGTCGAACAGGTGCTCCTGAACCTCCTCTCGAACGCGGAGCGGTACAGCCCAAAGGGGGGATCGATACGGATCTCAGGCCCGTGCGCTCGTCGGGGGAAGAGTGCGGGTGAGCATATGCGACAGCGGCCCAGGGCTCTCCGACGAAGATCTCGCGCACATCTTTGACCGCTTCTATAGGGCGGACAAGTCGCGCACCCGTGAGAGCGGCGGCGCCGGGCTAGGACTCGCCATCGCCAAGGCGCTCGTCGAGGCGCACGGCGGCAAGATCTGGGCCGAGAACGCCCCCGAAGGCGGGGCCTGCTTCCACTTCACGCTTCCCAGTGCGTGATGTGTTGCGCAAACTGGTGAGTTCGAGCTTCGCACGTTTTGCTAGGTATTCATGGTCTTTGCTGTTGGTGTTTTCTCTTCTCTGCCACACGTTTCGCGATGACACTTATGGTTGTGTAGTATGGCCTCAAGAAGTCAGCTACCTCTCTGAGTGTGTACGCGTGAATGTGAACAGCCTGGTAGATCTGCTCGTTGCGAGAAGCTTTGTCTTGGGTGCCTGAGAACAGCTCTTCTAGGCTCGGTCGAGCGGTCAGTCGTTCCTTCCTCGGGATCTCCTTTGTAGATGCTTGCTCCATGAGCAGAGGCTTCAGCTTCTCCGCGAAGCGTTCCGTTCCCAGTAGAACTCCGCCTTGAAGGTCATCCCACACGTTGATGCCACGCCCTTTTCTGACAAACTCTCGATATGCACGTGCAGCATGTTCAAGGTCTTGATGAAACTGTGACAAGATCCAGCCGGTGGTCAGGAACCCGGGTGGTTCACTCTGCCCGGCTGTTGCCCGGTAGCTGAGTGGGAGGAGCGACGGAGTTGAATCCGCTACTCGTGAGGGAGATTCTCCGGTATGGTGGAGTTGCTTTTCCGTACGGTTTCGCGTACGATATATTATCCTGGTACGGAGGTAAAATATGTCCTCGGTAAACGCAACTGAAGCCCGGTCCAGACTGTATAAACTGCTGGATGAGGTTGCACAGTCGCACGAGCCGATCCTGATCACTGGCAAGCGCTCAAACGCGGTTCTTGTCTCGGAAGAGGACTGGCGGTCGATTCAGGAAACGCTGCATCTGCTTTCGATTCCAGGTATGCGTGAGTCAATCCGTGAAGGATTGAGCACGCCCGTCAAGGAATGCTCGGATCGACTCGACTGGTGAGCTGGAAAGTTGTCTTTACGAAACAGGCGCAGAAGGACGCGCAAAAGCTGGCTGCCACCGGATTGAAACTCAAAGCAGAACAGCTCCTGGAGCTTCTGCAATCGGATCCTTGGCAATCCCCTCCCGCGTTTGAGAAGTTGATTGGGGATCTCGCAGGGGCGTACTCTCGCCGCATCAACATCCAGCATCGCCTCATCTACGAGGTGCTCGAAGAAGAACGAGTCGTAAAAA
>JAUWYG010000074.1 GCA_030615945.1 Candidatus Bipolaricaulota bacterium
CTCGGCGACCGCCTCGGCCTCGGCCTCGGCCGTCGCCACCGCGAAACTTGCTGCGATCACCTGGGCTTGTGCAACCGCTACTGCTTCGGCTAGCGCCTCAGCGACCGCAAATGCATAGGCATCAACCTCAGCAGCCACCGCCGCACACGCGCGAACGCTCGCCTCGGCCTCGGCCTGCGCGGAGGCGATCGCTGTCGCGATCTCTTCAATCGCCGCCACGGCTTTCGCTTTCGCTGCGGCGCACGCAGTCGCAGAAGCTCCAGCATGGGCTTCAGCGTCTGCACAGGCGAGGGCGAAAGCCGCTGCCGCTGCGTCGGCCCGAGCTGCCGCGCTTACGCACGCTTGCACGCTTGCCTTGGTCTGGGCTTGAGCCTGGGCACACGCTATCGCAAACGCGTCGGCCATCGCTAGTGCCCGTGACTCGGCGTCTGCGATCGCCAGGGCAGAGGCCTGCGCGTCAGCGCTTGCTGCGCTGGCTTGGCTCAACAGCTGCCCAACATCTAGAGAGTCCAAGAGCTCCTGGGCTTCGGTGGCGATCGCCTCAGCCTGGGCTTGTGCTAGCGCGGCTGCCTGGGCGGCCGCCTGTGCCATAGCAACGACATCGGGAAGGACCGGTGTGACCGCCTCCCTGGCCATCCCGCTTGTCAGTGCGAGCAGCATGACCCCCAACAACAACAAAAATACCCTAATCCTATTCACAAGTACCTCCTTGATAGTCTATATCCGCGGTTAACGTCGCTTTACTTTACTCTTTCTCGTTCTCGCGCACCCCCCTGCAAGATCGATCGTCAAATCCTCTACGGGCAGCTAGAACCACACGGCCACCGGAAGAAGAGGTGGCAACAGGGTGTTTCCTCCTCAACCCATACCAGGCTTGTCCGACAGCCACAGCTGGTGATCGTTGACTGTGATCCGTATCCGCAGCGGCTCCAGCCACAAGAGCTCCAGCCCCAACAGCAACCGCAGCACGGGTCATACAAGTAAAGACACCGCGAGAGGGTCCCCACCGACGTGTCCACGTAGAGTGTGTAGTAGCCCGGGGGAATGGACGCCCCGGACGCATAAGCCGACGAGGTCGATGTCCCTGCTGCAGAAGATGCCTGCGCCGTTGCTGTGGCGCTTGCGGCTGCTTGCGCAGACGCTTGAGCCGCCGCTGCAGAGGAATTGATCTGTGACCAGCTTCCCTGCCAGATGGATGCCGGGACCGGTGCGTCATGGACCACTGTGTAGATCGTCTGCCCCGAAGAGTTAGCGATGTGCCAACCGAGGACCAGCGTCCCGCTACAGGTACACTGACAGCAACACCCCCACCAGCCCCTGGACTCGTCCTCGACTTTGAACAGGATCGTCTCTCCCACCCTGTACCGCCCACACCAAACTCTTGACGAGGTCGATGCTGCGCCCATCACAGCTGCGATAACTAGGAGCCCCACCAGGACAACGCCTGACCACACAAACCGCTTTTTCACATCTCTCACCTCCATTGCTAGTTATCCATTATACACCGGAAGCGTGCGCTAGTGCCACGGTTCAAGTGAAAAGGTGCCTTGGGAGTGGAGCTATCACATGCAGGGCCAGGATTATGAAAGGCAGTTGATCTTCCGAAGAAGAAAACGTAGCGGCGAGAAGAGAGGAAAAAAGACACGCTTCTAAACGCTCACGCTGCCAGTGCTGCGCTATAAGAGAACAGTGTGGAGATAGCGTCGCACACCTGTCTGCCCCGTGGATGCGACAGGCAGGCAAGGTGCGACGCTACAGAAACGGATGTAGCGTCGGAGTTTATCTCCGACGTTTAGCGGGGCACCTCCCCGACGTTAAGGTGGCACTTCCCCGGGTAGGAGTAAAGGCAATTGTTGTCTTTGCCCGACATCGCAACCGAACATCGCTGGCAGAGCTTTTTAGCTTGGTACCAGCTAATGGCGAATCTCGCCCGCGGTGAATCTCCGCTTTCCTCCCAGAAGCAAGCTTAAGGGTATAAAGCGGAGGCTCTTTATGAAACCTATACACCTAAGGTCACCATACCAAGAACCTTCAAGCGGCAGTCCTCGATACGGTGAACGTTACTACGCCCGAGAGGACTCGAACCTCCGACCTGCGGTTTAGGAAACCGCTGCTCTATCCGACTGAGCTACGGGCGCGTTTCTTAGAACTCCTCCAACATCAAGTATAACTGTTTTGCCGCTGCCTGCTCAGCCTCCTTCTTGCTGCGACCGCGGCCGACTCCACGGTGCCCGGCCACAGCGACCTTCACCGTGAACTTCTTGCGGTGCTCCTTTCCACTTGCTTCGGTAACGACGTATGCTGGCCGACAGTCGAACAGTCGCTGCGCCGCCTCCTGTAATAGGCTTTTATAGTCCCCTGTCGCTGACTGTTCAGCGAGGAACCGCTCGATATCCTCTTTAAGGTAACGCACGACGAACTTCGCTGCGTATGAAAATCCGCGCTCGAGAAAGATAACCGCCACCAGGGCCTCAAAGGCATTCCCCAAATTGGAGGCTCGCTTGCGGCCATTATTCGCTTCCTCTCCCTTCCCCAAACGAAGGTAAGCAGAGAAGCCTAGCCCTTCTGCCTTCTCGGTCAGCATCGGCCGGCTGACAGCGATCGACTTCGCCTTGGTAAGACGGCCCTCATCGGCATCCGGATACTGTTTGCATAGGTAGTTCGTCACGGCAAGGCCGATCACCGCATCGCCTAGGAACTCCAGCCGCTCGTTCGAGCCGCGTGGATCGCCACGCTCGTTCACATACGAACTGTGGAGGAAGGCCCGCTCCAGCGTCTCCGGCGCGATTTTCAAGCGAAGCTTCCTCGCCAGTTCCTCGATTGGTCTTTCCTTCATACTTAAGTGTTAGGGCGGGAGGATTCGAACCTCCGATCACGGCTCCAAAGGCCGTTGCCTTACCACTTGGCTACGCCCTAAAATGTCAGATCCTCAGTGGGAATATCCGCAGATAGTACCGCCTGCTCCTCTTTTACAACCTCCTTGTACTTATCAATGATGATCTGTTCCATCTTTAAGCGGAAGTCGTTGTCAATTGGGTGTGCTGTGTCGCGAAACTCGCCGTTTTTGATCTCCCGGCTGGGCATGGCGACAAACAGGCTTTCCTTCCCCTGAATGACCTTCACACTATGGACGATGAACACATCGTCGAAGACGACCGAACAAAACGCCTTTAGGTTTCCCTCATTGCGCATCGGCCGGATCTCTACCTTGGTAATCCTCACGCTTGAAACTCTCCCTATTCGGTAGACTTAGCGATTCATGTTAACGAAAAGGCTTAATCCTTTCAATCCTTCTCCTCACCCATGAGTTCGAAGAGGGTCACCCCTTCCCCACCCTCCCGCGGCGGCGCCGGGCCGCAGGATCCGACGAATGAACAAGAAGAAAGGTAGTTGCACACAGCATCCCGCAGCGCACCGGTCCCCTTCCCGTGCAGTATGCTCGCCTGCCTGACATCGGCTAAAAGAAGCCGGTCGAGGTAGGATTCAACCTCGCGCAGTGCCTCAGTGACCGTCATCCCGCGCACGTTTAACTGCAAACTAACCCTCCCAACGGACGGCTGCAAGGGCAGCGGGGAGTGGGACTTGACCTTGTGCTCCTGTCTAGGCGGTGCTAGATCGAAGCGGTCGGTGAGCACCCGGATTCCCTCAAGATCGACCGTTACTCTCCCCCCCTGGGCGAGCTGTACGATGCGTCCGTCGGCATCCAGGCTGCGTACGTGGACGAGGCGTCCGACCTTAAGCTCCGCCGAGGAGATCCCCTCCTCTTCCTCCCTGCGTGAGAACAACTCTTCCTGCTGAGAAAGCTCCCCCCGCAGCCCGGCAAGTTCGCGATAGGCACCCCTTGTCCCTTCCACGGTGGGACTGGCATTCATCTCGGCGAGAAGGCGCTCCACCCTCTCTTGCCCACGACGGAGGAAGGCTTCCAACTCCTTCAGCCTTGAGGAGAGGTCTTCCTCTTTTGCGCTCTCAAAAGCGGCGAGTCGCTCCTGGTAGGACTCTTCCAGCTGCTTGGCTTCGGAGAGTTTCTGTTGGGCCTTTCTTCGATAACTCAGCATCGTCTGGCGTTCGCGCTGTAATTCCTCGATGATATCCTCAGCGTTGATCTCCCCTTCCGAGAGGAACGAGCGGGCGCGCTTGACCAAGGGGGCAGAGAGACCGAGCCCGCGGGCGATGACAAAGGCGTTGCTCCGGCCTGGTATTCCTTCAACCACCCTAAACGTCGGCGAGAGGGACTCTACATCAAACTCCATAGAGGCGGTCTTCACTGCGGGATGGCGAATGGCGAAGTACTTGAGCGGGGTGAGATGGGTAGAGGCGGCGACCAGCGCCTCGCTTGATAACAGGTCCTCAAGGATCGCCAGCCCGAGTGCCGCACCTTCCTGCGGGTCGGTCCCGGCACCGAGTTCATCGAGCAGTATCAACGAGTCGGCATCCGCTTCTTTAAGGATAGAGACTATATTTCCCATGTGGGAAGAGAATGTAGAGAGGTTCTGCTCGATCGACTGCTCATCGCCAATGTCACTTCGCACTTTTGCAGCGATCGCAAGCTCGGAGTCCGGGGAGGCGGGGATGGGAATGACCGACTGGGTCATCAGCGTCAACAGCCCAATCGTCTTTAAGGTCACCGTCTTCCCGCCGGTGTTGGGGCCGGTGATTACGGTCATCCGGGTGTGGCCGCCCAGGGAGAGTGAGATCGGCACAACCCTCTTCTCCGGAAGCAGGGGATGACGAGCATCCTTCAAGGCAATAACACCTGAGAGGTGAGGAAACGCACAGTGGTGGGCAGCCGCGTAGGTGGCACGAGCAAAAAGGGAATCAAGGTGAGCCAAGATCATCCGGTCACGCAGGAATGCAGGCTCCGCTTGTTTGAACGCATCTGTCAATTCGCGCAGGATGCGCAGCCTCTCCTTGCGAATCTCGCTTCCTATCCCAACGACTGCGTTGTTCTCCACCACAAGCGAGGTCGGCTCGGCGTACAGGGTCTGACCGGTTGCCGAGCGGTCGTGTACCACGAACTCCATCGCCCCCGTTGCTCCACTCTTAATCGGAATCACTAGGCGTCCGGTGCGGCGGGTCACCAAGGCTTCGCTGATCAGTTCAGGATTACGCTCGATCAACGCGTGTAGCTTTTTCTCGATCCGCTCCTCAAGGGTTCGCCGCTTGTCCGTCAATTGCTTAAGGGTGGGCGAGGCGTTATCGCGGATCTCGCCAGCTTCATCGATCGTTCGAGTGATCCTTTTTGCAAGTTCACTCGCCTCAGAGAGACGCTCGGCGAACCGTCGAAGGAGGGGTAAATCCTCTTTCGAAGTGAGCGTGACCCGAATTTGGTGGGTGCTTTCGATCGTTTGAATGACGAGGAGAAACTCCTCACCCTCAAGGAGGGTCCGTTCCTTGGCATGGTCAAGGAGAGGAGCAAGGTCGTGCACGCCACCAAGCGAGAAGTGCCCTCGCTGCTCCAGAAAGCTGATCGCTTCTTTAACCTCGGCCATCCCCCGCTCAATCGCTGCCCGGTCGGTAAGCGGAGTAAGAGCATCGATCGCCTCTTCTCCAAGGGAAGAAGAGGCAAACTCCTTGAGTAGGTGTTTTAGCCGATCGTACCCCAGGTCACGCAGTGTCTTGTCGTTAGCAACTGCCATCCAATTAAAGCTTCCCCTCCTGCAGCAGTTCCGCAGCTGTTCTCACCATCTCCTCGATGATCGCCTCCACCGGTTTGATTTCATCGATCAGACCAGCGATCTGCCCGGCCATCAAGGAACCATTCTCTGTGTCCCCATCGTAGACAGCACGACGAAGCCCACCCACGGCCAAGCTTTCGAATTCCTCAAACGAGCGATGTTCCTGTTCATAGCGGGCGAACTGTTTGGTCATCCGATTGACGATCGTGCGTACTGGCGCGCCGAGGCTGCGCCCGGTGACGATCGTCGAGCGATCGCTTGCCTTCAAGATTGCCTGTTTGTAATCCGGATGGACCGGTGCTTCGGCCGAGGCAAGAAACCTTGTCCCCATCTGCGCTCCCTCTGCACCAAGGGTAAGAACGGCCGCAAGACCGCGGCCGTCGGCGATCCCACCGGCGGCGACAACCGGCACGGACACCGCATCAACTACCTGCGGCACGAGGACGATCGTCGTCACCTCGCCGACGTGCCCACCGGCTTCCGTCCCTTCAGCGATGATACCGTCGGCTCCGGCCCGCTCCATTCTCCGGGCGAGCGCGGTCGCTGGGACGACCGGAAAGACTCTGATTCCGGCTTCTTTCAACCTGTCCATGTACTTCGCGGGATTGCCCGCCCCAGTCGAGACCATCGGGACTCGCTCACTGAGCACGACCTCGACCTGCTCGTCTATGTTGGGGTCCATCAACATCAGGTTCACCCCAAACGGCCGATTGGTCTTCTCCCGCACCTGCGTGATCTGTTCGACCAGGATATCGGGCGGCATCCCACCAGACCCAATGACCCCCAAGCCGCCAGCGTTGGAGACAGCAGCTACTAGCGGCGCGCGCGACACGTGTGCCATCCCTCCCAAAAGAATAGGATAGCGAATATGAAGCATCTGACAGATTCGATCCCTTCCAAACACTGTGGAGCCAGACAAGACAACCTCCTAGATTATGTTGACAGGAAGACTTTACCGCGACAAGATCTGAAAGTAAACCGTGCCCTGTTACGGCTGCAAACCGGGGATCCTAATGATGCAGTCAAGCGCGCGATCAGTACGCGCCGCATAGGGGATAAAGCCCGCTGCCTCAGCCTGCGCCCGGTAGTCACGGATGCGATCCAAGTTACCGCCCCGGTAGCCTGTTCCGTCATCCACATAGTCGATAGAAAGGACGAGCTTACCTTCAGCCGCGATCTTGAAAAGATAGGAGAGGCGACAGTCTGTTTCCTCCTGTG
>JAUWYG010000124.1 GCA_030615945.1 Candidatus Bipolaricaulota bacterium
AATCTCGTTGGGGTGGGTAGTTCAACAGGAGAAGGACCTCCTCTAGTGATGGGAACGTGGTACACGGGATTTGTGGCCCATCGACTGATCTAACTTCTTTGACAAGCTGTTTGACTTTCGGGTCCTCGGCGATGGCGAGCATCGGAGTTCCCACTCTCAGGGCAAACTCAAGCGGGTGCAACCGCGATGAGATAAGAAGATCAGCGCTTGCGATCGCCTCACTCGCCTCCTCAACGGAGTCAGGAGAGGTGATTTGGCATGGGAAGCTGAGCCTGCACGTTATCTCCTCGGCAAGGGAAAGGTCCTTTGCGGGAAAGAACGGGAGGAGAATAAACAAAGCGCTGGTATCTCCATGCACCCCCTCAATCAGTTCTACCGATTGCTCGATCAGTTCTTGCCTTGTAGCAGTGCCAGGATCCTTGAGCGAAAGAATGATCCGGGGTGTCTCATCACGTGGCGCCGCTAGAAGTTGCGCAATAGGAGGAAAGAGAAAGAAAAGATCGCCGCCCAACACGCCTTTGAGCCCTATTCTTTCAAGAAGATCGAGGCTCCTTTGATCGCGACAGCCTATGTAGACCGCTTTAGAGAGTGCATAGTGGGTGGCTCCTCGTGCCAACATCCCACGAATCGGGCCGATCCCCTGTCCCAGGAGGAAGACCGGACGACAAGACAGACGCGCAAGAAGAATGAGGGAGAGGTAGTAATAGAGCGAACGGTTGCTGGTGCGGTTTTGTAGCAGTCCTCCTCCACCGAACAGGAGTGCTGAAGCACCTCTTAAGGCAGCAAACACGCGTATGGGAGAACTGCGCTTCACCTCGTTTGCGCGTCGCGGAGCAGCAACAAGAAAGATTGGCGTAACAAGCTCAGAACGTGTTAACTCTTCCACCAACGCATCCCGGATCGCCTCGTCGCCGAGGTTTCCAAATCCATAATAGCCGGCAACGACTACGGCCTGTTTCTCGCTCATCTATAACCTCGCCTATACGGTATCGTCTTTATTCCTTCTTCACAATGAGGTTCTTCGCTATCTGGTGTGGGGAACCAGCCAGGGAGCATCGGAACTGGCCTGCTCTCGTGAATCAAGACCTTCTCTCTGAGGAAACCAGGAAAAAGTCCGGTTTCTTGTGTGACAAAACCCAAAAGCTCATTCTCATGACCTGTCTGCTGGCTAGGCAGGGAAGCCCCGTTCTCTCGCCAAGGCGGTAGAGTAGAGGAGCCGGTGACAGTGTTTAGGCTTCGGCATACATCAGTTACAGAGTTTCCCCGTTGTGGCTCACTAGCCGCATGCCATGCATTGCGCCCTACTCCCCCCTCATCGAACCGGACGTGCAGTTTTCCCGCATCCGGCTCTCCTGGAAACTCTCGCCTCAGACACTCGCAGGGAGTTGCGCGGTTCAAACTCTTCACAGATACACCAATCCCATACGGTCCAGGTGCTCATAAAGCGTTCTCCCTCCCGGTGGACGGAAGGGCCGCTGGCTCCGCCGTCCTAGGTGGACGGCCATCCGACTCCGTACAAACCTGTTGATCTCACGAAAGGCGTCGTGTGAGTACCCGAAGTTGAAGTAGTTGCTCCACCCGCGAAGGTGTCGGTTTAGCTCCTCCACAAGAAGGGGCACCGGCTTGAAGCAATACCGGCTACTAGTCATATTACGTAACCGCTCTCGCTCCTGCGCCACCGACTTCTTGGATGGAAACACATTCAGGTAGCGATGACCACGCCCTCTTAGGTCGCGATCATACCGAAATGTGTACCCAAGAAAGTCAACACTCTCCCCTTCTTTCTTCAGGTTCACCACTCGCGTCTTCTCACGGTTGATCTGTAGGCTCATCCAGCCTTCAAGCTTTGCTTCGATCCACTCTTGAAGCCGTTCCCCCTGGTAGCGTGCCATAATGACAAAGTCGTCAGCGTAACGCACCAGACGAGCGTTGGCCCAATATGCTGGACCATTCGGTCGGTGAAACACCTTGTCAAACCAGTGTAGATAGATGTTCGCCAGCAGCGGTGAGATCACTCCACCTTGGGGTGTACCGCAGCGTGAATGTCTCTTACTCCCGCTACTGTTTCCACCTTCTCCTCCTGTTGACGGGTGCACCACCGGCGCCTTTAGCCACATGCGGATTAGCTTCAACACCGAACGATCGGCGATCCGCATCCGCAGACAGGCCATCAGCTTCTCATGGGGGATCGAATCGAAGTAAGCCTTCAGGTCGGCATCGTACACCGCGGTAAAGCCTTGGAGGAGATTCTGGCAAATCGTGTCCAATGCCTGGTGTGCTGACCGTCCGGGGCGGAACCCATAAGAACAATCCTCAAAGTCCGCCTCAAAGATCGGCTCCAGGATCAACAACGCCGCCATCTGCACCACCCGGTCCCGTACTGTTGGGATACCCAGTGGGCGCTTCTTTCCGTTTGCCTTCCCGATGTACACCCGACGTACGGGCTGAGGTCGGTAGGTCTTTCTGCGTAGTGATCCCTGAATCTCATCCAGGAATGCTTCCGGCCCGCCTTCGCGTTCGAGGATCGATTGAATCGTCACCCCGTCCACTCCCGGCGCACCCTTGTTCTTCCGCACCAGTTCCCATGCCGCCCTCAGCGTGTCAGACCGATAGATCCGATCATACAACGCGTAAAACCGGAACTTCGGCTCCTGTTTCGCCTTTTGGCTCAGTTTCTGTCTCAGTAAAGAGAGTTTCTCCGGTAGTGGAATCCTCTTCCCTAATCCTGCAGTCAGGGATTCCTCTACCCGTCTCTCCGTAGTGGAACCTTCGTTCAAGCGGCACTCCTTCCGTATCGACAGTAACACGTTTCCAGTCAGGCCCCTTCGCTCCACAGGCATTACCCCGCTTCCTTACTACTATGAGCCTGTCCGACTCCCGACCAGGGTCGTACTTGGGTTATGTCTTCCCTAAGAACGTTGGGGCTTACCCCATGGGACTCATCCCGTGAAGCTTGCCTCACCCTGTCGGGCCTCCCAGGTTCCTTTGCCAATCTTTCGGTACGCGCCGCCCCCAACCACCCCGGAGAGCCCGACGACTGCTTGTGCCTGTTCCTTCATCGTCGACACTAGGCTTCACCACCTTAGGCAGGTTGGCCGCTCTCACTTAGCGTAACGAGGCCGAATCGGGTTCGCCTGCGCTACGGCTCGCACCTTCGTCAACTCAAGGCTTCGCCAAGTCGGATTACTCCGACCCGCGCTTGAGTCGCTACATGTCAAACAGGCTATTCACATGGCGGACACCTCCCTGCTTGTGCGAAAACACGCAGACAGGCCAGTCCACAGGATCGGCCAGGCTTAACCTGGCGCACCTAAGATCGCCAAGGGTCATTTGTTCTCATCGTTCTAAGACGTGTTCTTCCTGCATTCCTGGCCTCCTCAGCGTTAGGCAGTTGCTGTTGGTCATAGCTAGGTTCAACTTCAAGACAGCGCCCAAGAAAGATCCTGGTTTTCTGTATCTTCCATTTTCTCCGTCCTTTGCGTTCTTAGCGCCTTTGCGAGAGTCTCGTCGTTTCAGCCTTTCTCTTGAGTTACCCACTCGAAACAGCGAGGAGCCCACAGTGAGAACCTGCATGGCTTTCGTTTTAGGAAGGACTGAAGATGGGCTGGATCCAAGAATTGCCCATGTGCCTGTACGCTTCTTGGCCTAAGTGTCTCTCGGTGCTATGCTGATAGAGACAGGGAAAGAGTCCCTCGCAAAGGGTGATCCGAAGAGCAAGGGACAGAGGAAGCGACTATGTTGATCGACCGAAGGCGCGTCAAAAGGCTTGCGATAGTGAGTGGATTGATTCTCGCTGCCATGTTGGCTCTTGTGATCGTTCTTGTTTGGCAACCGCACGTTTCCCGCCCAGACCATCGGGAAAAACCGCGTGTTGAGGAGCGGGAAGAGGAGCGTGCACGGATGGTACTGGAGCAGATCGCCGCGCGCGACGTGAGAGACGCACGGGTACTCGACGCAATGCGAGATGTACCGCGTCACTTCTTCGTGCCGGAGAAATACGCCAGCAGCGCATACAGCGATCGCCCCCTTCCCATCGGCCAGGGGCAGACCATCTCCCAGCCTTTCATCGTCGCCTTCATGACGGAGCTGCTAGA
>JAUWYG010000148.1 GCA_030615945.1 Candidatus Bipolaricaulota bacterium
AGGAATAGAGTTGGCACCCGCCGCTCTTCGGCATACTATGTTGCGGAGTTGCACAATAATCATTGATGGGCATGAAAGGAGGAGACTCATGGGAGAAACATCCCGTCACAAACGGGCTAAAGCCAAGGCTGCGGGCAAATCAGGCAAGACCGAGGTGCCACTCAAAGGCAACCGGCGGCTTGATGCCGTTTCGAAGGTCAAAGCCACTGAGGTTGAGCGTAGTGGCACCATGGCCGGTTTGGAGAAGGCGGCTCAGCGTCTCAAGGCTAGCAGAAAGCGGCAGAAGGTTCTCCAAGTTCCCCAAAAGGACATAGACAAGGCCTCACAGGCAATGCGAAACGTAGGGGTTGGTGGAACTGTCAAGAACATGTCAGGAACGAAACGACGCTCTGTCCCGAAGAAGAAGTAGAATTGCCCAGCCATGGGTTCCACTGTACCGTCTGAAGGCGCGTCTTCAGACAGCCAGTGAACCCAAGCGATGGAGCGGGCGCGAAGGAAGTGGGGTCACATCTTGGTTCCTGACTCGAAATCTACCGCGCGCTTCCGTGTGCTCAGAGAGTAAGAACTCTGCCACTGCAGCAAGTATCACACCAATCTCCAGATCATGGAGATCTACGACCGGATGCGGCACGCCATCGACAGCCGCCTAAGCCTGAAAGCCACCTACGCCCGACCCACCCGTCGCGAACACGGCAACTTTCTCCTGTTGCTGGATGGTCAGATGATTCTTACTCCGGATGTCGATGAGCCGAAGCGCAAAGGATCCTTCGAGGTTTGTCCTTTGTCCTTCTCGGGGCTAGAATCCCGCGGGTAGGTGATAAACATTGGCAAATTTGCGTCTTCCCTACGGTAAAGGCGCCGTAGAGCTGAGCATTCCGGATAGGAACCTTCTGGGGATAGTTGAGGGAAAAGAAGCGGAGAGGATCGAGTTCGAGCAGGCATTCCGCGATGCATGGGAGTCTCCGATCGGACTTGATGACCCGGCAGCGTTTTTCCACCCCGGGGAGAGCGTTGTATTCGTGGTCACCGATCACACTCGCTCCACCCCGACCCGGAAGGTCTTTCCATTGGTCTGGGAGCGGATCCGCACTCAGGTGCGGCCAGAGGACGTCACCCTCCTCGTGGCAACGGGGACGCACCGTTCTCCCACTGAAGAGGAACTAGAAGGGATGCTGGGGGAGATTCGCCACGAGTTCTGCGTGAGGATCCACGACTGTGATCACGACTTGGTGGAGGTGGGAAAAAGCTCGCGTGGGACGCCGATCCTGCTCAACCGCCTCGTTGCTGAGGCCGATAGGGTGGTGACGATTGGGCATATTGGCATGCACTACTTCGCCGGCTACTCCGGCGGACCGAAGAACATCCTCCCTGGAGTTGCCGGGCGGGAGATGATCGAGACGAATCACTCTCAGTTCACCGATCCTCGTTGTGAAGGGTGCATTTATGTGGGAAACCCGATCAGCGAAGAGATGAGCGAGGTGGCCCGGCTCATCGGGGTCGATTTCATCGTCGATGTCGTCCTCGACGTGCAGGGACGGGTGGCCAAGGTGGTCGTCGGTGACGTGGAGGAGGCCCACGCTGTGGGGAGGGCATTTTGGGACACGCTTTTCCAGGTGAAGGTAAGCGAGCAGGCTGACCTGGTTATCGTCTCGGCCGGTGGGCACCCCAAGGATATCGACCTCTACCAGGCGCACAAGGCGATATATAATGCCGCTAGAGCAGTGAAGGATGGAGGAATGATCTTCCTCCTCGCAGCCTGTCCCGATGGGATTGGGCATGAAGTCTTCACCGACTGGATGATGCGCTGTGATAAGCCAGATGACGTCTTTGGAATCTTTGCAAAGGAGGGGTTTAAGATCGGTGGGCACAAGGCGCTCTACCTGGCGAAGGACCTTAGGCGTGCGGAGATTTATCTTTTGTCGGAGATGAAAAGCGACCTTGTTCGGCGTTTATTCTTGGAACCGGTTGCTGATCAAAACGACGTGTTGGCGGCTGCCCGTGAACGGTTCGGTGAACGGTTCCGCACCCTCGTGATGCCCCATGGAGGAGACACCTTCCCCGTTACGTAACGGGCAAAGGAATGGGATGAACTGGCAAATCCTTCGTTACGCCCAGGTTTCATCGACCCAGGACACCGCGAGAAAGCTCGTCGCCGCAGGGGCGGATGAGGGGACAATCGTCGTTGCCGATGAACAGGAGCGTGGGAGAGGGAGGCGTGGCAGGGCTTGGATCTCTCCTTCCGGAGGGTTTTACGCTTCGCTTGTCTTGAGAGTAGATCCGCTTGGCTCCCTTCACGTAGGGATCGCGGTTGCCGAGGCGCTGCGGGATGTTGGGATCAAAGCGATGCTTAAGTGGCCGAATGATGTCTTAGTTGACGAGAAGAAGATTGCAGGGGTCCTCATCGAGAACGTTGGCGATCGGGCGATCGTGGGGATTGGAGTGAACCTCGCTGTCGCACCGGTTGCGACGGCGACCTGCGTTGTCCGGGAGACTACCGTCCTTCTTACCCAAGATGACCTGTTGAAGAGGATCCTGCAACACCTTACTCCCGCTTCGCCAAAGGAGATTCTCGAGCGGTATCGAGCGCTCTCGGCCACGATCGGTCGGGACGTGCGTGTAGAGGT
>JAUWYG010000008.1 GCA_030615945.1 Candidatus Bipolaricaulota bacterium
CCTTTTGCCACCGCACATCCCCTAAACTGGTTGTACGACACTGGTTAAGGAGGTGATGAAATGCCAAGCGCGTGCGGTCTAGCTTGTGAAGTCTGCGGGTTTCTGGAGAAGGGGTTATGTCCTATCGGCGGCTGCGTACCAGGGACCGATCCAAAAGCACCGGAGAAGCTCGAGAAGTTCAAGGCAGCGATGGGTCATCCGTGCATGATCCTTGAGTGCGCGATCGAAAAGCAGGCCGATCACTGCACAAGGTGCGACCAGTTCCCCTGCGAGGTCCATTACAAACAGGAGATCTATAGCCATAAACTCCTCAACATGATAAAGGGCATGCTGGGTAAGGAATAGGGCGAGGTCAGGTCAACTTCGCAGCGCCGCGACCGTTGTGTGGTGCTACACGTGTATGGCTTTTGTTGTGGTGTGTGCCCAAAGCGCTGTAGGCGACGTGGCTATCGATGTAGTTATCTGCATGCTGTTTGAGAGGAGCCGGAATGACACCTCAGGCTCAGATAGGAGTCAATCCTTGGGAGTTTCATCCGCTGACGCCGGAAAGATGGGCTGATTTTGAGAAGCTCTTCGGCAAGTGCGGGGCTGGTGGTGGTTGTTGGTGCATGTGGCGGCGGCTCTCGAAGCGGGAATTTGATGCTCAGAAGGGTGAAGGCAATCGCAGAGCAATGAAGGCGATTGTGGACTCTGGTCTTGTTCCAGGTATCCTCGCATATCATGAAGGACAACCGGTAGGCTGGTGCTCAGTGGCGCCCCGAGAGGAGTTTCCAAGACTGGAAAGATCCAGAATCCTAAAACCCGTGGATAAGCAGCCTGTTTGGTCTGTGGTGTGCTTCTTCGTTGATAAACTGCACAGGCGCCGAGGAGTTGCCGCACGGTTGCTCGAGGCGGCAGTGGAGTACGTAAGAGAGCGGGGAGGAAGTATTGTTGAAGGCTACCCCGTGGAGCCGAAACGGAGTGGCATGCCCGACCTCTTCGCCTACCAGGGCCTTGTCTCTATGTTCCGTAGCGTTGGGTTCACAGAGGTCGCCCGCCGCTCAGAGACGAGGGCGATGATGCGCTATGTCGACTCTTGATCGTCAGCCGGGGATATCATGGAGAAGAAGCTTTAGAAAGAGCTATTTGCGCGTTGACGGGTCCACTTAAGCGAACTACAATGTTTAGGCGTTAAAGCCAGAGTGGCGGAATTGGCAGACGCGCGGGACTCAAAATCCCGTGGCCTTTAAGGTCGTGTGGGTTCGACTCCCACCTCTGGCAAATCTCGACCTATAAGAACTAGATCTGGCAGAGCCTACCCTTCTTTCTCTCCCCACGGACGAGGAGCTGTTTCCTCGTGCGCCCTGCGGCGGCGCAGGAAGGTGGGGATGTCAAAGTCATCCTCCCCCAGCCGGCTTTCCTGCTGTAACTTAGCGAGCATCATCTCATTGCCGAGGGGTGTTCCCTCCTCCTCGCCGGTAAAAGAGAGCGGAAAACCGGTTGCGATGACCGTCAGGCGGACCTGCTCCATTCCATCGCGAATTGCTGTTCCGAAGATGATGTCTGCCCGATCTGAAACAGCCTCGCGGATCAGGGATGCTGCGTCGGTGACCTCCTCCAGGGTTAGATCAGACCCACCGGTGATGTTCATGATCACCTTGCGCGCTCCTTTGATCGAGCCGTCGAGCAGTGGGGAAGAAATCGCGTTTCGAGCCGCTTCCTTCGTCTTCCCATCACCCTGGCCTTCGCCGATTCCCATCATAGCAGTGCCGGCACCGCGCATTACGCTCTCGATATCGGCGAAGTCAAGATTGATCATCCCCGGGATGGTGATCAGGTCCGAGATCCCCTCCACTCCCTGCCGAAGGACCTCATCAGCCATTTCAAATGCCTTGGTGATCGGAGTGTCCGCTGGAGCAACCTTGAGGAGCTTGTCATTGGAGATAGTGATGAGCGCGTCGACGACTTGGGAGAGGCGTGCGATTCCCGCCTCTGCCTTCCCCGCCCGTGCCAGCCCCTCGAACGAGAACGGCCGGGTGACGATTCCTGTCGTGAGGATCCCTGCTTCCTTTGCTAGAGAAGCGATCACCGGTGCGGCGCCGGTTCCAGTCCCGCCGCCCATCCCGCAGGTGATGAATGCCATGTCGATCCCATCGAGGAGATCCATGACATCCTCACGGCTCTCCTCGGCAGCGAGCCTCCCGATCTCCGGATCTCCACCGGCCCCTAGGCCGCCGGTCAGCTTGCGGCCGATCTGAAGGGTGCGCTGCGCCTGGACGACCTCCAAAACCTGCACGTCCGTGTTGACAGCAACCAGTTCCACTCCGCTCACCCTGGTGTTGTGCATCCGGTCGACGGCGTTCCCCCCACCACCGCCAATACCGATAACCATCAACCGGGCAGGCGGCGTTATGAAGTTCCTCTCATCTTCCATCTGTTACCCCCGGAAGAAACGGTTGAACCAGGTGAAAAGCTTGTTGATCAGGGAAGTTCTTTTTCGCCCAAATCGGGTCTTCTTGAAGTCCTTCATCTCCACGGCGTAGCGCAACAGCCCAATTGACGTGGCGTAGACCGGTGACTCCACGATATCCCGTAGTCCGTGGATCCCTTGTGGGATCTTCCCTTGCCGGACTGGGATCTCATATCGCTGCGAAGCGAACTCGGCGATCCCCTTGAGCAGAGAGGTTCCCCCGGTGAGGACCAAACCCGCCGGGACCAGGTCACGGTAGCCGGCGTCCTCCACCTCCTGCAACCCCAGGTCGAGGAGTTCCTCCACCCGCGGCTCGATGATTTTGGCCAGCTTCTTGCGGGAGACGGTTTTCTTCTCGTCTCCACCGATTGTTGCCACCTCGATCTTCTCGTCTTCGCCAACGCTTTCAACCAACGCTGTCCCTACCTGCTTCTTGACCAGTTCCGCTTCCTCAATCGTGGTCTGAAGACCGACGGTTATGTCATTTGTGATGTGCTCCCCCGCGATTGGAATCACTTTAGAGAACCAGATGTCTCCTCCGCGAAACACACTGATGTCCGTGGTCCCGCCACCAATATCCATCAAGATTACCCCAAGCTCCTTCTCCGCTGAGGAGAGGACCGCCATCGACGAGGCAAGCGGTTCGAGGACGATCTGCCGGATTCTGATTCCTAAGCTCTCCACGCAGCGGACCAAGTTGTGCACTGCCGTGATCGCGCCGGTGACGATGTGCACGTCGACCTCGAGTCGCGTCCCTGTCATCCCTACCGGGTCGGTGATTCCATCCTGCCCATCTACGATGTACTGGCGTGGGATAACGTGGATCATCTCGCTCTCCGATGGGAGTTGGATCGCCTGTGCCGTATCCACAACCCGGCGCACGTCGTCCTGGGCAATGATTCGATCCGGACGGTTGATGGAGACGGTCCCACTGTTGTTAATCGAGGTGATGTGCTTGCCCGCGATGCCGACGTAGACCGAATCGACCTTGACGTCGGCCATGTTCTCCGCCTCCTCGACCGCCTTGCGAATGGACGCGATCGTGCGGCCGATGTCCACGACCACCCCTTTCTCTAGGCCGTGTGACTCTGCTTTCCCTAGGCCGATTATCTCTATCGTTCCATCGATCACGTTCCCGACCAATGCGGCAACCTTGGTGGTCCCCACATCCAGGCCGACCACCACTCTTTCCTTTCTCATCTGTTCACCACCTTACGGGGTACAAGAATCGCCTCACCCTCAAATCTGAGATCTATTGATCGATACTCCGGCAGATCGATTGTCAAAAGCAAGGCTGCCAGTGCGTCGATCCGCGGTCCGATTCCGTCAACCGGCCCAAGGACGACCTTTAGTTCATCCTCTCCATGCAGGGTGACCGAGGAGGGATCGGAGAAATCGATAAGGTGGAAGGGGCCTCCGCTCAACCCCTTCCGGTAGATGCACTCGAGCGCCACTACCACCCTCTCGTCCACTAGTCGCGCACCAGGAGCGTCTCCGGTGAGATTCACGCCTCTTGCTAAAAGGGTTGTGGGGGCCTCGTCACTTGTCTGTTGCACGATTACTCCGCCCTCTCCGATGATCAGCAGGCTGTCTCCTTTTGCGGGGTCAGACACCACCGCGATTGGCGTGCGTTCTTGGATGACGATCTCTAGCCTATGCGGATAGACCCGCTGGATAGAGGCTGCTTTCACCCATGGGAGCCCCAAAAGCGCTTTTAAGGCACGAGAAACCGGTGTCCGCAGGAGGCTACCCCCCATGCGGAACCCGGCTAAATACTTGATCTCCTCCGTTGAGATGTGGCAGTTTCCCCTCACCACAATCTCCCGAAGATCAAAGAGACGCAACCAAGGTGTATACAGGGTGATGATGGCAGCAGTAATAAGAATCCCCCCTATAACAGCAACCCGGTAAATAGCTCTTCTTTTAGGTTCCCCCTCTCTCACCCGTCAATGACCTCAATCTCCAGTTCGAGCAAAATACGAAAGCTTTTATACACCTTTTGGCGTACAATGTCAATTAATTTGCGGATCTCAGTGCATCGCGCCCCGCCAAGGTTGACGATGAAATTGGCATGTTTTTCAGATACCTTGGCCATTCCAACGCTAAGCCCCTTCAGACCGGCCTTGTCGATCACTCTCCCGGCAGAGAGGCCGCGAGGGTTCTTGAACACACAGCCGGCGCTTAAAGCAGAGAGCGGCTGACTCGCGCGACGGTGTGTGAGGATCTCGCCCCGATCGTACGGTCTGCCGTCCAAGCGCAATCGTGCCCACAGGATAGGCAGCCGCTGTTCAAGGATCTCGCTTCGCCGATAGGAGAAACCACAGTCCTTGGCTTTCAGGACCATAACCTCTCCATGCGGATTGAGAACAGCGACTTCTTCAATGGTATCGCCAATTGTACGTTGAGGGATGCCCGTGTTCATTGCGATGGCTCCTCCAAGTGAGCCAGGGATCCCCGCGAGAAAGTTGAGCGAGCGTATTCCCGCGCGGTTAACAGTGTTAAGGAGTGCGGGAAGAGGCTCGCCCGCAAACACCTGTACACTCCCCTCCTTGAGGGTGATCCCTCGTAGCTGTTCCGTCGAGATTATCAAACCCGGATAGCCGCAATCGGAGAAGAGGAGGTTGGAACCGGCTCCCAACAGGAGGTAGGGGTAGCCATAACGGCGACAGCAGCGGATCGTCTCCGCGAGGGCATGAGGTCTCTCTGGGGAGAGGAAGAAGGCCGCCTTTCCACCAACACCGATCGTGGTGTGACATGCAAGGGGTTCCTCGAAGCGGAGTTCGCCGCGCAACGCACAAAGATCCTTGGTAAAGGCCGATCGGTCTATACCGTGCAGAAACGTCCCTTTTTCAGGAAGCAAGACAGCTCCTCGGTCACCGTCCAGATATCTCCAGCGCCGAAGCTGATGATGAAGTCCCCTGGTTCGACGTATCCTTTGAGGAAGGAGACAACCTCCTCTTTGCTTCGGATGAAACGAAGATCCGCATCTGTGGAGTATCCAATTGCCCCCACTATCTCTCGTGAGGAGACACCGGGGATTGGCTTCTCCGAGGCCGGGTAGATCGATGTTACGATTACTGTGTCAGCCTGGCGGAACGCATCTCCGAACTCGGCGCCGATTGCCTGTGTGCGGCTGTAGCGGTGCGGCTGGAAGATGGCCACGATTCGTCTCCCATCCCATCCGTCGCGGATCGCCTGCAAGGTTGCCTCGATCTCCTCGGGGAGGTGGGCATAGTCATCGACCACGGTTACCCCGTTTTCCTCCAGCAGTTGAAATCGCCGGCGCGGGAGACGGAACCCGTTAAGAGCGGCAGCGGCATCAGTAAGCGAAACGCCGGCGAGAGAGGCAGCGCCAATGGCACATAGGGCATTGCGCACGTTGTGATCCCCAGGGGCTGGAAGGAAGACTGGACAGATCGGCTTCCCACGGTCAACGAGATTAAAGTGGGTGTGGAAGTGATGGTGTACAACTCCTGTAGCACGAAGCTTAGCTCCTCGATATAGCCCTACAGTGAGGGCGTCTTGCAGTTGCCCTGCTAGGTCGCGTACGTTTGCATCGTCGATTGCCAGGACGGCTTTCTCTGACTGGCGAATATACTGTGCGAAGCCCTCTTTGATAGCTGCAAGGGTATGGTAGGTGTTCAGATGATCGCGGCCGATGTTGTTGAGGATACCAACCGTTGGATGGAGGGCGAGGAATAGCCCATCGCTCTCGTCCACCTCGGTGATGAAGAACTCCCCACGGCCGAGGTGAGAATTTCCCCCTAACCCAGGGCAGTGCGCACCGACGAGGTAGCTCGGATCCTTGTTCACCTTGCTTAAGATAGTGGCGAGCATGGCAGTGGTGGTCGTCTTTCCGTGGGTACCAGCAACACCGATGCTGCGATATCTACGAAGCAGGGATGCCAGGGCGTGCAGGCGGCGCACTACGGGAACGTCGCGCTCTCGTGCTACCTTGATCTCTGCGTTCTCCTCCCCGATCGCTGAGGAGACGATCACGCCGTCGACTTTTGTATCGAGAAGATTGGGGTCATGGCCGAGGTGGATACGCGCTCCTGCTCGCCTTAATTGTAGGATCTCATCATTTTCTCGTAGGTCCGAGCCGGAGACCTTTGCCCCCCCGGCAAGCATCACTGCAGCAAGTCCGCTCATTCCTGCCCCGCCGATACCCACGAAGTGATATCGCTTCCCCGCACTGATCACGTCCGTGCCTCCCTGGCTAAAGTATAGATCTCACCCAGAATCGACGCCGTTGCTCGCTGTTGGCCGAGGCGCAAGGAGTTCCTCGCCATCCTAGTGAGCCGCTCTTGGTCGTCTAACATCTGCGCGATAAGCTTTGCTAAGCCCTGCTCCAAGATTTCCTTCTCCTTGGCAAGGGTGCAAGCCTCTTCTTCCTCGAGGACGCGCGCGTTCTTCCACTGATGTCCGTTTGCTGCACCTCCCCACGGAATCAACAATGCTGGCTTCCCGCATGAGGTAATCTCGGCAAGTGTGGTCGCTCCAGCGCGGGAGACGATCAGGTCAGCTAGTGCAAATGCTTCTCCCATCCGGTCGATGTAACGGCGCACGACCACATTTTCCACACCTGCCTGACGGAGCTCATTCCTGATCGCTTGCTCTTCGCCAGTGTTTCCCGTGACGAGGAGGACTTGAATCCCTCTGTTTTGGGCGATGAGGGCTTTAGCACGCAGAACGGCGGTGGTCAGCGCGGCTGAGCCATGCGAACCACCGAAGACGAGGACTGTACGACGCTGCGAGTCAAGATCAAACTTGTGATAGAGTGCCTCGCTCCTCTTGGCAAGGAGAAATTCCTTGCGGATGGGGTTTCCGGTTACCACCGTTCGCCTTGCCCATGTAAAGATTCGTGTGGTCTGAGGATAGGAAACGAGCACCTTGTCAACAAACGGGGAGAGGAGGCGGTTTGTCAGTCCGGCGACGGCATTCTGCTCGTGGATAACAGTCCGCACAGGAAATACCTTCTTCAGCAGGGATCCGAGCAGGACCGCTGGGAAGGAGGCGTACCCTCCCATTCCGATGATGACCTGTGGGCGGAAATCAAGGAGAATGACCAGGCTTTCCAGTAGGGCAACGACTAGTACAAGAAGGGCATATAAGTTCTGTAAAGGGTGGCCACGCTGAAGGCCGTGTGCATGAATCGGGTAGAAGTGAATCTGAGGATAGGATGGGAGAATTCGTGCTTCGATTCCCCTGCGGGTACCGATGTAGGCGAGCTTTGCTTTGCTCATGCGGCGTGAAAGTTCCTCCATCACAGCCAGCGCGGGGTAGAAGTGTCCCCCTGTTCCTCCGCCTGCTATTAGGATTCGCATCCTCATCCTCCCTGCTTTGAGACGTTGAGCAACACCCCGACCATGGCCAGAGTAACGAGTAGCGAGGAACCGCCGTTACTGATAAATGGGAGCGTGAGCCCGGTGACCGGGAGGACCCCCAATGCGACCCCAAGGTTGAGGATGATCTGAAAGGAGATGGTGAACCCGATTCCCAATGCCAGGAGGGTTCCTAGCCGATCACAAGCCCGTCTGGCGATCCCAAAGGCGAGCCAGACGAAGGCGGAGAATAAACCGATCAACACTAGCGTCCCGATTAGGCCTAACTCCTCCGCTGTGATTGAGAAGATGAAATCGTTGTACGATTGGGGGAGATAAAACAGCTTTGCCCGCGACGCTCCAAGGCCCCGACCGACGATCCCTCCGGACCCGATGGCTACCAGTGACTGAATCGTCTGATATCCGGAGGAGGTACTATACATGCGCGGATTGAGAAAGGAGATAATCCGGCTCAGGCGATAGGGAGCAAGCCGTACCGCAAGGTAGATAAAGGGAAGGCTCCCCACAGTAAGAAGGATCAAGTGAGAAACTCGCGCCCCGCCGAGGAAGAGCATCACCGCGGTCAGCGCTCCGAAGAGGAGCATCATTCCAAAGTCGGGCTGGTTCATCACTACTCCGGCGATGACGAGGAGGACGATAACAAATGGAAGGACTCCCTCTACAAAAGACGTGATTCGCTCTCCTTTACGTTCGATGGTTGCTGCGAGGTAGACGATCAGCGAGAACTTGAGTAGCTCAGTCGGCTGTAGCGCGAGCGGTCCCAGGTGAAGCCAGCGGCCGTCGCCCACACCCGGAAGAGGAAGGACGGTTATTGCCGTCAGCAAGAACGATCCAACAAGGAGGATATCGTCTAAATGTTCTAAACGGTGGTAGTCGAAACGAGCGAAGAGGGCGAGGAGGCCGATTCCGATCACCGCTGCTATAAGCTGCTTTAAAAAGAGATAGGAATCACTGTGGAAGTGCCTTAGGGAGAAGGGAGCGCTCGCACTATAAACCATGACTAGGCCATATAAGAGGAGGAGAGAAGTGACCAACACCATTCCCTTGTCAGTTCGTCCTTCCACTCTCGCCTCCTGAAGAAGTACTATTCGCTAGGGGTTGACATGCAGCTGACCTCGCCTCTCCTGCGCTTCCAGATGAATACCGCAGTTGTCCTATTGGTAGAAGGAACGCTGTCGGGATAGGGGGGAAAGTCCGCGACTGCAGGACGGGACACCTGTCCTGGAGGGAGGGGACTTAGCGTCCTTGTTGTGGGGGTGAGAAGGAGGGATGTGCGCGTACGAGGCGAGAGAAGGCTTCGCCCCGCCTTAGGTAGTCCTGGTACTGATCGTAGCTGGAGCAGGCCGGTGAGAAGAGGAGAACATCTCCGGATTGGGCTACGGCGAGTGCAGCCTCGAAGGCACTTTGAAGATCACCAAAGACCGCCACCCGCGTGTAACCGGCGGGCTTTAGAGTCTCTCGCAGGAAAGCAGCGGCCTCACCGTAGAGGATCGTCTTGCGCACGGCGCAGGCGGCGATCGCTTGACCAAGTTGAACGTATCCAGCTTGTTTGTGTCTTCCCCCGAGGATGAGGACGAGCGGCTCGTTAAAGCTTCTAAGTGCAGCCAATGTGGAGGCGGCGTTGGTCGATTTGGAGTCATTCACTATCCGCACCCCGTTAATTTCCCCTTCCCTACAGAGACGGAAGGGAAGAAAGAGGGCTTCCTGGAGGTCTTCGAGGCGGGTATGAGAGGGATCGAAGTTTGCAACAAGAGCGGAGCAGGCAGCGATTGCTGCCTGCAGGTTGGCTCGATGATGCGGGGGAAGATCCACGATAAACGGGAGTGAGGAAAGATCCAGCCGGTCGAAGAGGACCCGTCGTGCCTGAATCTTGGGAAAGGTTTCGGCAAGATCGCTTGGAAGGATGGCGGTATCCTCGCATGTCTGGTGTAGAAAGAGACGCCCCTTGGCGGCCGTGTAGGCCACCATCGTCTTGTGACGATCTAGGTGATCGGGGGTGATGTTCAATAGGACTGCCACCTGGGGGTGAAAGACCCTCGACTGTTCGAGTTGGAAGCTTGAGACCTCAAGGACGATCGCGTTGTAGGCGGTCGCACGATCGACAACTGAGATGAATGGGATCCCGATGTTCCCAGCGGCGACCGTTTTGACACCGTTTTGGAGCAAGAGGGCCTCGATAAGTTTCACCGTAGTGCTTTTCCCGTTCGTACCCGTAACAGCGATAATCGGCACTGCAGGGCTAACCTGATAGGCAAGGTCAAGTTCCGATAGGATGGGAATCCCCCGCTCTTTGGCCTTGGCGAGGAGTGGAAGAGTGGGACTGACACCCGGACTGAGCACGATTAACTCGGCGTCAGCAAGTCCCGCCTCGGTGTGCCTGCCCTCTTCGTAGGGGATTCCTCGCCTTGCGAGGAAAGCGCGATCGGAGTCGGAGAGCACGACCGAATCACTGACAAAGGTCCTCACCCCCCGGGAGAGAAAAAACTCCGTTGTTGCGTGGCCGGTGCGGCCGAACCCAACAACTGTGATACGGGAGACCTCCCGATTAGCGATCCTCACGAAGGGCCTTCTCGATCTGCTCTTCGAGGAGGAGCCCCGGGGAGAACCCCTTAAGCTGTAGCGCGGCGGCCGCGACGTCGTACAGCGCTTGGCGAGGGACTTTTCCTACGATCTCACTTTCCAGAATCATCACCCCACGACGCTCCGCCTCGCGCTTTACAAATTCGAAGACCTTAAGGATCGAGGTCTTCTTGAAGTTGGTTAGGTTCATCGACACCTGAACAATCCCCCGTTCCTTTAAGTGTAAGCCAAGGGCCTTGACGTAGCGCAACCCACCGCTTGAGAAGCGGACCGCAGCGGCGATCTCCTTTGCCACCTTGAGTTCAGAGGTTTTGAGGTTGATGTTGTAGGCGACTAGAAACTCGCGTGCTCCTACCGCGACGGCACCAGCGGTCGGGTGCAGCCGCGGCTCGCCGAAGTCCGGCTGCCACTGTGGATCGGCGATCTTCTCGGCGAAACCCTCGAATTCCCCTTTCCGGATCGCGGCTAGGTTTCGTCGCTGCTGGCTCGTTGCCGACTCCTCATACAGATAGACCGGGATCTTAAGTTCTTTTGCGATCCTTTCTCCTACTTTTCGAGATAGCGAGATGCAGTCTGACATCGTGACGCCACACACCGGGATGAATGGGATGACGTCAACCGCTCCCATGCGCGGATGCGCTCCTCGGTGCTTCCGCAGATCGATCCGCTCCACCGCCTTTCTCGCGAGGTTAATGACCCCATTGGCAAGCCCTTCCGGCTCCCCAATGAGAGTGATCACTGAGCGGTTGTGGTCGGCATCCATGCTGAGGTCGATCGCCCGCCGTCCCTCGCCCCCTGCAGCGCCGACGATCTCCTCTATGACCTCGCGGCGTTGTCCCTCGCTGATGTTGGGAACGCACTCAACGAGTCTGTTCCACATCAGCACTCCCCGCGATTAAAAGCGAGATTGTCGCGCTCGCCACTAACTCGTCCCCAACCAAGGCCTCAACCTCAGCCTGCACCAGTCCTTTCCTCTTCCGTAACGTGCGCGCAGATAGCAGGATCTGATCCCCAGGAACGACCTTCCTGCGGAATCGGGCTTTCTCCACTGCCGCAAGGTATCCGACCGTGCCTTGATCCCGTTTAAGGAGGAAGGCAGCCGCTTGGGCCATCGCCTCCAGAATCAGTGTCCCCGGCATCACTGCGGGGTACGGCTCGGGGAAGTGCCCTTGGAAGAACGGTTCGTCGATCGTCACATTTTTTAGGGCGAGGACACGTTCCTCCCCCTCTTCCAGGATCCGATCGATCATCAGATAGGGGTAGCGGAGGGGTAGTAACCTCCGGATCTCTTCAATATTCCGAGGCATGAGGGACTACAAGTACGTAGCCAGGTCGTGCTTGACGAGATCGGTGATATCTATAAGCTTCGCAGTGTTACGATAGATGATGACGTTCTTTGATCGCAAAACAAGGTCGTAGCCGTTCTCCACCGCGATCTTCTCCGCTGCCTGCACAATCTTCGAGGTTGCCGCCTGGGTGAGGAGTTGGTCGAGTTGGGTGAATGCGGCCTTCACCTGGTTAAAGCGATTTTGGAACTCCTGTGGATCGATTATTCCTACCCGCACCGTTGACACTAACTTCTTCATCTCGTCGATTACAGGTTGTGCCTCTTCACGCAAGCGTTCCAGGTCGTTGCGGATATCGGAGAAGCCGGGGGAAGCGATCATCCTGTCGATCGTCCCGATATCAATGTTGAGCTGCGCTTGTAGGAGTTCGACCTGGAGCTGGTTATTTTGGGTATCGAATTCCTCCTTGGAGATAGCACTGGCCAGGTACTGCTGCTGGAGCGACACGATCTCCGCCTGTTTGTCCACCGCTTTCTGGCGCAGGTCCTTCACCGCGTCGGTGAAGACAGTGAATGCATCCTCAGCGTTGATGTAGGCTATCTTAAGCGGAGAGGTAGAACTACTCTCCAGGTCTTCTACGCGGCCTTCGAGTGCCTTAACAGTGGCCTCGTTCACTCCACCAGAAGGTAGGGCAAACTGGAGGATCAGGGCTCCGGCCCCCAGAATCAACGCGATTACTGCTACAATTAAAATGTTCCTTGACATCTTTTCCTCCTTTCTAAAAAATCGTTATCGGATTATAGGGCAGGTCGAACTCGTTGTCACCCTAGAACATTGGGCTGAATCCAAAATTGAATTGTGGGACCCAACCGAGATCCGGGCCGAGAACCCAGGCCATGTCCAGGCGCACGTACATCCCCGCCGCCTCGACCCCCAACTCCACTCCAAAGGACGCCTTCGCCCAGTCGGGATTCACCCGATCGAGGTTCACCCCACTATCGAAGAACAGAACCCCGGTAAGCCCTTCCACCACAGCGAGGCGGTACTCGATATTGGCGTAGCAGAGCCGTCGGGCGGGTGAAACCCCGGTGCCACGTATCGTCGTAGGCCCACCCAGATCGTAGGCTTGAGAGAAGGGAATGTACTGCCCCCACCCCAGGACGAGACGAATCGCGACCACCTGATCGCGCGCGGAAAGGAACGGCAGATCAAGGTGCACCGGTGAGAAGTGAACCCATTGTAGGTTAAGCTTGGAGAAATCAGGTCCGGATGCAAACCCTCCCGCCTTCTCCAAGGAGAGCACGCGGCGGCTCCCTGCCGTGGGGAAACGAGGGTTGTTCACATCATCGAAACGCAGACCGATCGTCACCGAGTCGAGCGGGTGCCAGAGGGGATCGTCGCTCGTGCTAACCGCCTCATGCTTGTAGGAGAGGTCAAGGTCCGTATAGTCGGCCCACGGGTAGCTCACCGAGCCCCTTCCGCCCACGGTGAGGAACGTTTGCGGTTCCTCTTCGTCGATTGCCTTTTCCTCGCTCTTTCGATAGAGATCGAATCCGACGCGGCTGAAACCGGGGAAGAAGGCGACTGTGCTGTAACCGAGGTTCCACACCGCGCTCCGCTCCCCGATTAGGCCACGGCTATAGGAGAACGACAAATCCTGTCCTGTGCCAAGCAGGTTCTTCTGGCTGTAGTCAAGCTTTCCCACCAAGCCGCCACTCTTAGGGGAATACGCGATCGATCCGTTTATTCCTCCCAGCTTCTCATTTTCGACAACCGAGATTGAGAGATGGATCGCGTCATCGCTCCACTCGGGGACGATATCCACCGAGTTGAAGTAACCGAGCGCCATCAGCCCCTGGTACGAGACGGCGAGCCTCGCCTGGTTCAAGACGTCCCCCACCTTGATGCCGAACGTCTTCATGATCACATAGTCCTTGGTGTGAGTGTTCCCATCCAGGGTGATCTCGCCGATCTTTCCTTCCTCCATGTGAATAGACAGGCGCCCGGCCTCAATCGATCCCACGGAGAAGCGGACCATGACATATCCGGTGCGGTAGTAAAGGTCGTAGAGACCTTCAAGAGCTTGGAGGAGACCGTAGTTGTCGATCTCTCCCGTGGGAATTTCCTCAAGCGACGCATCGGCGATCTTTTGTGGAAACCGGGTTACCCCATCGAGGTTGATCCCGGTAATCTCGATCGGCTCCTCGACCAGTTTCCTCTCGGTGAGTGTCCACAGCAGACGGACCTCGTCCGGGATTGTTCCCTGTTGAGGAACAATCTCGACATTCGTAAAGAAGACCAAGCGCTTGAGCCGCGCGAGGGTGCGTTGGATCGCTGCCTTCTTCAGACACTCTCCCACAGGAAGATCGATCATTTCCTGCGCAATCTCTGTGGGGACGGTGTTAAGACCGGTGATCACATTGTCGGTAACCCGTCCTTCGATGATCTCGATCTGGAGAATTTCACCAGGGACGACCTTTCCCACCATGATCAGGGTGTACCCCTTCTTTTCGTAGGCGTCGATTACTGCCTCTAACCCCTCCTTGAGGGAGTGGTTGTTGAGCACCTCCCCCTTCTTCACACCGTGGTCACGCAGAATACGGCGGATCTTATCTAAGGGCATGATCCGCACACGGAAGAGGGTGAGCCCAAGGATCTCGATTGATTCTTTGTTGACGTTTCCTGTGATCTCGACCTTATCCACCACTGGATTCTCCACCACGTGGAAGAGGATCATCCCTTCCTCATCGACCTCGGGGATCACCTCGCTGAACCAGCCGAGATCGAAGATCGCCTGTGAGGCCCTCTTCAGATCGTCGGCTGTTATCTCATCGCCCGAATGAAACGGGACGGCCTTGCGGATCTCATGTGTACGGATCTTTGCGTTCCCATCGACCTGGATTCCTACTACGGTGAGTGGAAAATCGGTCGCCCTCGCTCCAGTAACTATTCCTCCTGCAACGATTAATCCTAGAATCAACGCCAATGCTCTTTTCATGTCGCCTCCTTTAAGCAAGGTCCTCGTCGATCGACCGGTACTGGATCGCCTCGGCAAGGTGTTCCGCACGGATTAGCGGGGCTCCGGTGAGATCGGCGATCGTCCGTGCGACCCTGAGGACGCGCGTGTAGGCGCGTGCACTTAATGCGAAACGATCGATCGCCATCTCCAAAAGCCCCTTTGCATCCTGGTCTAACGCGCAATACTTCGCTATCTCCCTTGAATTTAGCTCGGCGTTAGAAAACCGGCCCGGTTCATCCTTCATTCTCTCCCATTGTATCCGTCTTGTCTTCTCAACTCTAGCACGAATCGCGTGTGAGTCCTCCCTCTGCGGCCGGGTGAGGAGCTCTTCCGGGGTAAGACGGGGAACCTCGACGAATAGATCGATCCGATCGAGAAACGGACCGGAGAGCCTCTTACGATAACGTCTGATCTCGTGCGGGTTGCACGTGCAGGGGTGCAAGTGATCGCCCAGGTGGCCACATGGGCAGGGGTTCATTGCCCCGACGAGGGTAAAGTTGGACGGGTAACGGACCGATACCCCGGCCCGCGATAATAGGATGCTACGATCCTCAAGCGGCTGGCGGAGAGTCTCCACGACGCGGCGATCGAACTCAGGGAGTTCGTCGAGGAAAAGAACCCCGTGGTGGGCAAGGGTGATCTCCCCTGGTCCGGGGAGGCCGCGTCCACCACCGGCCATCCCCGCGTAGGAGATGGTGTGGTGCGGCGACCGGAATGGTCGTTGCGTGATCAAAGGGGTGTTACTATCTAGCATTCCCGCGATGCTATATACACGTGTTACCTCGAGTGCCTCGGCAAAGGAGAGAGGGGGAAGGATTCCTGGCAGACAGCGGGCAAGCAGACTCTTCCCCGCGCCTGGCGGGCCGATCATCAACAGGTTGTGCCCTCCTGCTGCTGCAACCTCAAGCGCTCGCTTCGCTTGTTCCTGCCCTTTAACCTCCACGATGTCCACAAGTGGCGGGGCGGTTACCTGGGCCATCAGCGCGTCGCGGTCGATCTCAAAACAGGGGACGGTAAGTTCACCAGAGAGAAGGGCAGCCGCCTCGGCGAGGGTTCGTACCGGATAGACGGCTACTTCGTCGACGAGAGCGGCCTCAGTGGCGTTTGCCTCGGGGACGATCATCCCTTTAAGATTCGCCTGCTTTGCTGCAAGCGCGATCGGAAGAACTCCGTGCACTCTCCGCACCTCGCCGTTGAGGGAGAGCTCCCCCAAGACGAGATATTGAGAGGTCAAAGAAGGGATCTGCCCGGAAGCGACTAGGATTCCCAGCGCCGATGGCAGGTCGAACCCCACTCCTTCCTTGCGCAAATCGGCCGGAGCAAGGTTTGCGGTGATCCGCTTGGCCGGAAAGCTGTAGCCCGAGTTCTTGATAGCGCTGCGGATTCTCTCCCTGCTCTCGGTCACTTCCTTCTCCGGTAGACCGACGACCTGAAACGCAGGAAGTCCGTTCGCTACATCGCATTGGACCTCTACCAACGCAGCGTCGATTCCTACAACGACAGCGCTCAGCAACCGCGCGAACATGGTTCCTCAACCTGAAATGCGTCCCGATACAACTTGACTTTCTCTCCTATAAGCGCCACGAAGTCGAAGCGTACCGGAAGATCGGCATCAACTCTGCTTAGATAGGCGCGTGCCGTTGCGGTAATCCGCGCACGTTTCCTGGTAGTGAGTGCCGCTTCCGGGCCCCCGAACCCTGATCCAGTACGCACTTTCACTTCGATAAAGACGAGTGTATCCCCTTCCCGGGCGATTATGTCCACCTCTCCGAACCTCGAGTGCCAGTTGCGCTCGACGATTTCATATCCCTGATTGCGTAGGTACTCGCAGGCGATCTCCTCTCCCCACTGCCCGGCTCTGTGTCCTTTATTCATCATCTCCGGTGACCTTCAATATAATAGCCGCATAGCAAGAGAGAAGGCAAGAGGATGGCTTGTCACCTTCTAAGAGCGCGTTGCGGTCCTTCCTTGAAGCAGCTATAATTTCTCTTGCAAAGAGCTTGATAGACAAAGAAGGTTGGATGGGAATAGTCCTTAGGAATATCACGGCGGTCATCGACGGCGCCACGGCAGTTAAGACCGTAAATCTCCGTATTGACGGAAAGAGGATCAGCACCATCAGCGAGGATCCCCTGCCGATCAACCCCGGCGAAACGGTGATTGAAGGAGAGGGGAAACTAGCGATCCCTGGTTTGGTCAATGCGCATAGCCATCTTCCGATGGTCCTCTTTCGCGGGCTTGCCGACGATCTTCCGTTGCGAACCTGGCTTGAGGATCACATCTGGCCGGTCGAGAGGGAGTTAAGTCCGAAAGATGTTTACTGGGCTTCCCTCCTTGGACTCGCTGAGATGATCCGCGCGGGGACGACCATGTGTGCTGATATGTATTTTTATACCAACGAGGTAGGGCGCGCGGTGGAGGAGGTTGGCCTGCGGGCGGTGCTCTCCTATGGCGTTGTCGCCTCAGAGCTTGACGCGCATGGGAAGGCAGAGCTTAAGAAGGCGGAGGCAGTGATTACTCGTTGGGAGGGAGCTGGGGACGGCAGAATCAAGACCGCGCTCAGTCCACATGCGGTCTATACGTGTGGTGAAGAAGTATGGAAGGCGGCGATCGAGCTGGCACAAAAGTATGAGGTTATCCTTCACACTCACCTTGCGGAAACGCGGGAGGAAGTGGAGCAGTGTCGAGCGCAGAGGGGATTGAGTCCGGTAGCCACGCTTGATCGGTTTGGCGCCTTATCGATCCCGGTCCTGGCGGCTCACTGTGTTCATGTTGACAAGGACGATATTCATCTTCTGGCCGACCGGGAGGTGAGCGTCGTTCACTGCCCGAAGAGCAATGCCAAGCTAGGAAGTGGGATTGCCCCAATTGTGGCGATGCAAAAAGCGGGGGTAACAGTTGCTTTGGGAACTGACGGTGCGGCAGCGAACAACAGTCTAGATATGATCGAGGAGATGCGCATGGCAGCCCTTCTCCAAAAAGTGTCCTCCGAGGATCCGACCGTCCTCCCAGCGCGGGAGGTGGCTCTAATGGCGACGCAGGCAGGTGCCAAGGCGCTTCGAACAGGAGCGCAGGGGCTTGCCGTCGGCCAGGATGCGGATATCGTCCTAGTTGACCTGGATTGTGTTCGTACTCTTCCCATCTATGATCCCCTCTCCGCCCTCGTCTACGCAGCGCACTCGCAGGATATAACCGACGTTGTGGTTGCTGGGCGGTTTCTTCTGCGCGATAGGGAGCTTGTCACTATCGATGAGGAGAAGGTCAAGCAAGAGGTAAATCACCTGTCAAAAAGGTACACAAATTGAGCGATCCCATCCTGGGAGAGCGGGAAATCCCTCCCTCGGGATCGGGAACGAAGGAGGATTAATGGGTCTTACACGCCAAAAGAAAGAAGAGATTGTCAAGGACTACAGGAAAAGTGATACAGATACTGGGTCAGCGACGGTTCAGATTGCGCTTCTCACCGAGCGGATTAAGGATCTAACCGAACACTTAAATGTGCACAAGAAGGATTTCAGCTCACAGCGAGGTTTGCGAAAGATGGTCGGTCAACGCCGCCGCTTGCTGAAATACGTCAAACGCCGAGATCTCACCACGTATAAGGAATTGATTCAGAAACTAGGAATCAGAGGAGTCTAGAGTAATAATGTTAATTAGAGAAAGTATACAGTTTAATGGGAAGGAAGTTTCCTTAGAAACCGGACGGCTGGCCAAACAAACAGACGGTGCCGTTCTGGCCACCTACGGGGATACACGCGTCCTCGTCACGGTGGGTTTACAGGAGAGCAATGAGGATATTGACTATTTCCCGCTCCGCGTCGACTACGAGGAGCGATTTTACGCCAGCGGGAAGATTCCCGGTGGTTTCTTCAAGCGTGAAGGAAGGCCGAGCGATGTGGCGATCCTGAGTGCGCGGATGATCGATCGGCCGATCCGCCCACTCTTCCCCAAGGACTACCAGGATGAGGTGCAGTTAATTGCCACGATTCTCTCAGCTGAGCCGGACTGTTCGCCGAGCATCGTGGGTATCCTCGGTGCCTCTGCTGCGCTGATGATATCAGAGGCCCCGTTCGCTGGCCCGATTGCCGGAGTGAAGGTCGGTCAAAAAGACGGCCAGTTGGTAGTTAACCCCGAAGCAACCTGGCAGGAAGAGGGCGGCGTAGAGATCACTGTCGCCGGAACGAAGGAGACGGTGACGATGGTGGAAGGGATGATGGACGAGCTCTCCGAGGAGAAGGTAGTGGAGGCAATCGACATTGCTCATCGAGCGATCCAAGATCTCGTAAGCCTCCAGGAGAGATTCGTCGAGCGGGTCCGTCCCGTGAAGAAGGAGGTCTCTCCGACTGTCGAGGACTCCGAACTGCGGGAGCGTGTGCGTGCGATCGTCTGGCCGGAGTTCCCCTCAATGTACAACCTGTCAAGCAAGAAGGAGCGGCAGGACTTCGTAGAGTCCATCTGCGAACGAGCGATCCAAGCTATCGTTCCGGAAGATGTTCCCGCTGAGGAGAAAGCCCAGCTGGAGAAGAGAATAGCCAACCTCGTTGAGGATTTTCACAAGGAGTATATGCGCCAGCGGATCCTTGAATCCGGCGAGCGGGTCGACGGTCGCCGGCCAGAGGAGTTGCGTCCGATCAGTTGTCAGGTCGGGATTCTCCCGCGAACCCATGGCTCAGCCCTGTTCACCCGCGGGGAGACCCAGAGTTTGGGGATCGCCACCCTTGGCGCCACTCGCAGCGATGAGCAGATCATCGACCAAATGATGAAAGAGGGGCGAAAGCGATTCATGCTCCACTATAACTTCCCTCCCTATTCAGTAGGTGAGGTGAAGCGGATTGGCTCTCCGAGTCGCCGCTCCATCGGCCACGGTTACCTGGCAGAGGGAGCCATAAGGGCCGTCCTCCCAAGTGAGGAGGAATTCCCCTACATCATTCGTATTGTCTCGGAGATCCTGGAGTCAAATGGTTCCTCCTCCATGGCAACGGTATGCAGTGCCTCCCTTTCACTGATGGACGCCGGGGTGCCGATCAAAAAGCCGGTTGCGGGGATCGCCATGGGAATGATCGAGGATGAAACAAGCAGGCGCCGGGTCATCCTGACGGACATCTTGGGAGCCGAGGATCACTACGGAGATATGGACTTTAAGGTTGCTGGAACGCAAGATGGGATCACCGCTTTCCAGCTTGACGTCAAAGTGGGGGGGATCGACCGGGAGACCCTGCGTGAGGCGTTGAGACAAGCCAGACGAGCGCGCTTGGAGATCCTTGCCGAGATGACGCGAGTTATTTCCGCGCCGCGCGATCAGCTTTCTCCCTATGCGCCGATGCTTGTGACGATCACCATCCCCGTGGATAAGATCGGGTTGGTGATCGGCCCTGGTGGGAAGATGATCCGTCGCATAATCGAGGAGACCGGCGCTACGATCGATGTCGAGGACAACGGCGAGGTGAAGATTGCTGGAACCGATTCTGAAGCGGTTGCCGCGGCCAAGAAATGGATCGAAGATCTCACTGCCGAACTGGAAGTCGGGATGGTAATGAAGACTAAGGTCACTCGCGTGGTTGACTTTGGAGCCTTTGTAGAGTTAAAGAACGGTTCTGAAGGGCTTGTCCACGTCTCGAACCTCGCCTCGGGGTACGTGGACAACGTCCGCGACATCGTCAAGCCAGGCGACGCGATCACGATAGAAGTAATCGGGGAGGACAAGATGGGCCGTCCGGATTTGCGCCGCATCGAAGAAGAAGGTGAGGAATCTCGCCCCGCCCGTCCGAGGAGGAGGGAAACGTCTCGGCGAGGAGGTTTCAGATCGGAATCCGCGACGCCAGAGACCAAGATCAAAGTTGGGGACATCATCGAGGGGACGGTAGCCCACACCACCGATTACGGAGCTTTTGTTGAGTTGGCGCCTGATGTCACTGGCTTGATCCACATATCCGCCCTGTCGGACGACTACGTCAAGCGCGTGGAGGATGTGGTAAAGTCGGGTGACCGCGTGAAGGTCGAAGTGCTGAACATCGACGACCGCGGTCGTTACAAGCTGCGCCGCATCGCTCCTAAAACAGAGGAGAAACAACCTCAGATAGAGGAGAAGCAGCCTCAGATAGAGGAGAAGCAGCCTCCACCCTTTGAGGATCGCTGGTGATCGAGGCGCTCTACGAGGGGGTCTTCTCCACAACCCTCGAAAATGGCTTAGAGGTTTTGGTAGAGGAGGTCCCAACTTCTCGTTCGGTGAGTGTAGGGATCTGGGTTAAGGTGGGAAGCCGCGATGACCCAGATCCCCTATTTGGTTTGACGCACTTCTTGGAACACCTCCTGTTTAAGGGTACGTTCACGCGGGATGCAACACGAATTGCCCAGGAAATCGACGGGGTTGGCGGCCACTTGAACGCAGCCACGGGTAAGGAGTCCACTTTCTACTATGCTGAGGTCCCGGTTGACGGTCTTCCTCTTGCCCTAGAGATCCTGACAGATCTTGTACAACATCCGGCTCTTGACCCGAAGGAGCTCGAGCGGGAGCGAGGGGTGATCCTCGAAGAGATTAGCAGTCACAAGGACGATCCGGAACAGTACGCCTATGACCTGTTCAACGCCGGCCTGTGGAAGGGATCGCATCCACTCTCTCGATCAGTATTGGGAGATCGGAGTACAATCAAAGAAGTAACCCGAGAGGAAGTCGCTGAGTACCATCGCCGCTTCTACCAGCCAGGGAACATGGTTCTTGTCATCTGTGGGGCCATCGCCGCAAAACAGGTCATTGCAATGGTAGAGCAGCTGTTCGATCCTTTCTCCATGTCCTCTGGGTTCTCCCGGCGGAGTTCCCCTAGTATGCGAAGCGGCCGCACCCTCCACGAACGTGAGACTGAGCAGTCCCACCTCTACCTTGGGCTGCCCGGGACCAATGCCTCTGATGATGACCGCTTTGCACTCGAGGGAGCAAACACCGTCCTGGGAGACGGGATGAGTTCGCGCCTGTTTAGGATTATCCGCGAGGAACGAGGGTTGGCTTACGCGATCACAAGCTCCGTCACCCTTTACTCCGATGCTGGCTCCTGGGTCGTTTATGCCGGGGTCGCTCCGGAGAGCGTCGCTGAAGTAGCGCAGATCACGCTAACCGAGCTTAACCGCCTACGTGATGAGGGGATTTCTTCCGATGAACTCTCGTTGGCCAAGGCCAAGCTGCAGGGGCACCTGGTACTTAATCTGGAGACGAACGCCAATCGCATGGCGCGGTTGGGGAGCGCTGCGGTTACCGGAAGGGAGATCCTCTCACCGGATGAGCTGATCGGCCGGGTAGGCGCAGTCTCTTCAGAGGATATCGCGCGAGTCCTCGCGCGGTTCGCCAGGCCCGATGCGCTGAACCTGGCTGTGATCGGCCCGCGCACCGCCGACATTGAGAAGCTCTGCGGACTAGGCTAGAATTGTTTCGCGATGCCGATGTCAAGTGCCATATACCCAGGGAGTTTCGACCCAATCACCTACGGACATATCGACATTCTCCGCCGGGCGAAGAAGCTCTTCTCGCGCCTTCTGATCGCGGTCGTGGCCAATCCGAACAAGGCTCCACTCTTCTCCGTCTCCGAGCGTGTAGGAATCACC
>JAUWYG010000122.1 GCA_030615945.1 Candidatus Bipolaricaulota bacterium
AGAGAAGAAACTAACGGGTCCATCTTCTCAGGGACCAGATTGAATGTATAAACGTTACGCACCAGATGCCGAAATCGTCGCAACTCATCGAGCGTCGAGGCGCTCTCACCACCGATGAGGGCCGGCCGCTCTTGTATGTCCTTGGTCATCCGTTGAAGCAAATCCTGATGCCAGGTTTCGCCAGTCGCCAGATCAAGATCCCGGTCTACGTGTCTGGCAATGAGTTCAAACAAACGCTCAACCCCGGAATAGAAGCCATGGAGGTTCAAGGCCACAGAATCCAGGTACACATCTTGCTGATCGGGTGAACGTTGACCGCCCTCCCAGGCGTGGAGTACACGCTGAACCAGTCGCTCCAAATCAGGCACTTGGCCTTGGATGCGTTCGGCCAACTCCCGGTAGACCGTGTTCACAGCTCTATTCCGTACCGTTCAATAGCCCGTCGCAGAGACTCACCGGCCGCTTCGATCTCAATTAAGTCTACTGGTCGATCGCTGATGATTTCCTCCACCATTCTCCACGCTTGCCAATAATCCTTGGGAGCTAACCCTTCGACGGCCAGATCCACGTCGGAGTCAGGTATAAACCAAGCCGCATGAGCCAACGACCCGAAGACCACCACCCGCCGGACCGCAAAGCGGGATTTCAGCATAGCAGCCGCCTTATGCACGCACGCCAGTAGCTGCTTGCGCGTCTCCTCTACTTTGGGTTTCACCTCAACGGGTTCTGATCGACGCGAGGCTGCCTCCACATAATGCTTCCATCCTTCTCGGGTCAATTCTAAGGCAGTCGGCATAGTCCCCTCCCCCACATCTCCTCTACCTCATCCACTGAGATCCACGGTCCTGATTCCCAAATTCGCAATTCTCCGTCTGCAATCACACACTGCCGCCTTTCCCACTCAACAACTTTCCTACTCGACTCTGTTCTTACTTTTCTGCTTCTACTCCATTCACCATTTATTATTCACGACTTCTCCGTCTCCGGTCCTCAGCATAACCAATTCGCAATTCGAATTCCGCAATCCACAATCTGAAATTCGTAACTACACAATATCCGCAAAATACCGCTCTGTCTTGCGGAAGTATGCCAGCCCGATCAGGAACATGATCGTGGCTATCCCCAATGAGATCCCGAGATTTTCCCATGCAAACGGTTTTCCCAAGATTGCGGAGCGATAGGCGTCTACAATACCAGCCATAGGGTTCAGTAATATCAGCCACTGCCAATTCTTCGGAATGATCTTGACTGAGTATATAACAGGAGTTAAAAACATCCAGATCTGAACAAGAAACGGGAGAGCATAGCGAAAATCACGATAAGCAGTATTTAGGGCACTCACTAATATCCCCACACCGAGGGCGGAGAGGATTGTCACCAGGACGAGCGGCAGCACCATGAGAATTGAGGCGTTTGGGACCATATGGTAATAGAACATCATGGCGATCAATATCCCGAACGAGATCCCAAAGTCCACCAAAGCTGCCCCCACCGAGGCCACCGGCAGAATGAGCCGAGGAAAGTAGACTTTGGTGATCAGGCCAGCACCCCCGACGATGCTCTGTCCGCTCCGGTTAACAGCATCAGCAAAGAATTGCCAGGGGAGAAGGCCGGTGTAGAGGAAGATGGGATAAGGAAAACCTTCCGAGTCCATCTTTGCCAGTCCGCCAAAAACGACGCTGAAGACCACCATCTTCAGGAACGGCTGAATGAACGCCCACAGGAATCCCAGGACGGCCTGTTTGTAGCGAATCTTTACATCCCGCCAGGTGAGAAAATAGAGCAACTCGCGATAACGCCAAAGCTCCCCTAGCTTCAGGGAAAGCAACCCACGTGATGGCTGGATAATAGTCGTAGGAACTGCATTAGATTGATTCAGTAGCTTGACGCTTCTCAACATGTTTCCTTTTCAGCTTTGTGTTTTAGCGACTCACGGTCTGACTCAAGCTTGCCTATGCTGTTAATGCAGCATTTGACTCGCACTACTACCCTTCCGTCGGGGGCAAGCCCCGACGCTACAAAATCCCCTCGACCTTTCCGCATAAAATTGTACCGGCCTAAGGAACCTTTTCTCACATCTTTGATGATTTTTATTTAGTTCGATGACTAAATATTAGAATAACAAGCCAATAGTTCCCCTTCCGTTAATAACCTCTCCCTCTGCACCTGAGAAGCGAAACCTTCCGGCCTCGCTCTAGCGCTTACGCGCCGCTTGCAGCCACCACATAAGTGGCCGCTTTACTTCTCAACTTCTTTTGCCTGCGTTTCCAGTGCTTCCTACAATTGATCCGTTCCAGGTCCTTTGCTTCCAGGTTATTCATTCTGATCGCATTTTGCTGCCGGCGGTGCTGTTCTCTACGGATGATCCGCTGGGCTCCAGCTGAAGCTGGCTGAGCCATCCGGCGAGTGCCTTCCCCCACCTGCAAGAGCATCACCCATGACTTGTAATTCTTGAGAAGGTCGTCCCATTCAGTAGTAGGATCGTGCAGGATACCCCAGGCGTCCTCGTATGGCCGCCGGTAGATAAGTTGATCCGGGTAAGTTATCCACGTTCGGCTAGCCATTTTCTCCTTCCACCTCACTCATTGGATCACCTGCGGCGGACACAGGCTCCGCCGCTACCGCTACTACATCACTAAGCATCTCACCTTGTAACCCCAAGGATCCCACAGTAGCCTCCACTTTGCCCCTACGGTCCACTAGCCATTTGTCTTTCTACCCATTGCACGACTTTTTCAGCGATGGATACTGCCCTTTCGTACTCTTCCTGCGTGACCGGCTCAGCCAGGCCGGGATAACGGCTTTCAATTGCATAGTCCGATAAGATCCCAGCCCGCTTTACATCCTCCGGAACTTTCCGGCCAGCCCCCTCCACCAGCGTGAGAAGGTCTGTTAGATCGTGGGTATAAGGAAAGCACAAATCCAAGTGGATCAAAAAAGCCTTGATTGCCTTCTCGGCCGCTTGCTGGGCATCGAAGCAGAGGTCCTCCAGATAGACATCCGGCAGCCTGTTCCTGGCTAGCACCAGGTTGCTTTTGGCCCTGTTCATCCATTCCCGGGGATCATCTGGTGGATATCGTTTCGGAGTCACGTTCATAAACGACCTTCCCTTCCTGCATGGCTGGCTTTATGACTAAGGAATGAGAGTTTCGGTAGCGTTTGATATCCTCCGGGGTTACCACGACTACATCCACGGCTTGCCCTACCCCGAAGAGATTCATGTAAATCTTCTGGGCCAGCCTTCGCCGATGGGCTCCCGCCTTCACCACTAGCAGATCCAGATCGCTTCCTGGTCCCATCTCTCCTCGGGCAGCCGACCCAAACAGGATGATCCGCTCCGGCTGGGCGACCTCGACGATCCGCGCAATGACCTCGGAGAGCCGCTGGGAAGCGGCCTGAGCTAGCCAGGCCTTCCTTGGATCAGGATCCCCTCCGATGGCTTCCCCTTTAGGCCAGTCCATGGAGAGTTCCGGACCATCGACGTGCAATACCGGTACATCATCATGGCTCGTAGTTCGTGGTTCGTGGTTTGTAGTGCGTAGCGTTCCCCTTTCGGGCTTCCCTAAGTCAACGACATCGATCCCCTGCTCTAAGCACGTCAGCCGGCACACGTCTACTAGGTCGTTCTCCAAATCGCCCTCCAAGCGCACTTTTGTGTAGCCTCTCTTCAGAACAGCGCTTAAAAGGCGCTGGGACTGCTGACGCGTCTGCCGATAGAGGCGCATAGACTCCCAAAGATATCGCTGGGTCAGCCGGGCCTTCTCCGCAAAGCCGCGGGGGGTAACGAGGTAACGCCAGTGCCACTGGCCAATCCGCTTGACTTTGATATATCCCTTGGACGACAGGCGCTTGAGCAGCCAGTTGACCGTTCCGACGGCCACCCCGAGGCGCGTAGCGAGATCCACCTGCCGGGCTTCCGGATTCTCCGCCAGCGCCTCGAGGACCTCGAGCTCTCGTAATCTCTCTGAATTTTCTTTTTGTCCCATGTCAAGTTACCATTCACCTGTCGAATTCAACAATTGAATTATAGCGCAAAGGAATGCTCTTGTCAAGCTTGAGGAATGTAAGCGCCAGGATTAAGACTCAGTCTAGAGAGAGCAGACAGTAAAGAACCCCACAGCA
>JAUWYG010000016.1 GCA_030615945.1 Candidatus Bipolaricaulota bacterium
TACTCGGCCGGATAGGGGATTAAGAGGGGAAGGACCGCGCTTTTCCCGCGCGTGCGATCCTCCACTCTCAGAGCATAGCCACCTTCTTCTTGCGCAGGAAATGAGGCTTGGTAGAGCCCCGCGCTTACCTGATCCATAGGAAGGGTCTCGCCGCTAGGAAGGAGCCTTACTTCTAAGTCAAGAAAGTTCACGAACTCGCCTTTAAGATCGCGTGCATCGGCCAGGGCGAGGATCTCCTCGTCAGTCACATCGACGGACAGGGTAAGACCTGGTGATAAGGAAGTAACCGGTTCAACCGCAGTGATGATCGTATCCAACAACAGGGATCCCTTGTTCCAGGCGAGCCACTCTTGTGACCACCGTCCGGCAAGATCGGTATTCAGAACACCGACCTGTCCCAGCCCAAGGCGCCAGCGGGCAAAAAGCGGATCCTCCCCGGCCCACAGAAGAACCTGTGCCGTTGGTTTGGGATAGGTGAGGGCGTAGCCGTGAAGCGGCGGAAGCGATTGAAGCTCGCCCTCGGCTAGGGGACCGTCAACTGCGATCTTCCCAGTTATGAACCGACTACGGCTGAGCCGCTGAGTCGCCTGCATTGAGATCTCTGGTAGGGCGGAGAAGTCCGACACGGTATATAAAGTGCCGTGGCCGGCCTGAACGAGTTGCGAAAGAAGAGGCAGGTTAGGTGTCCTACCGATGGCAATTGCGGATAGGGTGATCTCCTTCTGGCCCTCTAGGCGGACAAAGAGCCCGTCAAAGTCGCGGTACTCATCGACCGTTTTGCCGTCAGAGAAAAGAAGGACGTGCTTCATCCGGGCCTCCACCTCTTCTAGCTTGTCAAGCGCATCGATAAGAGGGTAGTAGATGTCTGTTCCTCCCTCTGCTTTAAGAACACGCAGGCGTTGATAGATTGCCTCGCCGCCGCCCACCGGTTGGATGGGTACAAACCACTCGAAGTGGCGGTCAAAAGCGATCACTCCCACCAGCGCTTCCTCCTCCAACAGGTTGATGCTCGCCGCGGCCGCCTCCTTCAGGATATCGATCTTTGCTGCCCCTTGAGCATAACCACGCATGCTCGCCGAGCGGTCAAGCAGAAAAACTATAGCCAGGCTTGCCTCCCTTGCTTTCTGGGGAAGGCTGTAAGAGACCGGTAGAAGCGTCTCAATTCCCCCTCCAGCGAAGGTACGCAGCTCCGGCTCGCCCTCAACAACGACGAGTCCGCCGCCAAGTTCGCCTACAAATGTTTTAAGGGTCGCAATCGTTTGTGCGGTGAGGTCTCCCAAAGGAATCCCAGTGAGGATCACTTCGCGGTACCCTGAAAGCTCCTCCAGCGAGGGAAGGGTCGAAGTGATGACAAAGGACTTACCACTTCCGTGTAGGAGTGAGGCGATCGCTTGGGAGTCCTTGCCGCAGACTAAGAGGAGCTGTGGCCGCTCTGTTGTACGCACTAGAGTGGAGAGGGTATCATTCTGTGGGATTGGATCATGCGCTCGCCTGATCACTGCGCGGTAGGTGTGCGCTCCGCCTTCGGTCAGGGCGTCAGTGAAGGTGAAGCGTGTGAGCCCGCAGGGAAGAGCGATTTCTCTTGCTGCGAGAAGTTGCTCGTCGCGGTAGAGCGCGAGTACACCATCGCCCTCACCTTCCGAGTTAACGGCGATGTTGATCGCGAACGGGCGATCTACCTCCACCTCGGTCGGTAGATCGAGTGAAGCGAGTGAGGCGTCATCCTCGGCCACGCTGCCGATGGGGAGAGTGGAGATGGGAACCCTGGCCTGCTGCGCTGCACTCAACGCTGCGGTAAGGCCTTCGGTGATCCTCCCATCGCTTGCAAGGACGATCTGGTTCTCTCCTCCTGCGGGGAGTGTGGCGATGGCGAGGTCAACCGCGGCTGCGAGGTCGGTCCCTGCTCCAGGCTGGGGCTTAGTATCAAACGTTTGATAAAACGCGCCGATCGGATCTGTGATCACAGCCTGTGTTCCAAAGGCGATTGTCCCAAAGTGCCGGCCCTGGTTGGCAGAGACAATCGCCTCCAACTGGTCCTTGATCTCCTCTGGCGTCGTGGCGGCAGTGACGCTGTGAGAACGGTCGACGAGGAAGTAAACGTTCTCCTGTGGCCTCTGTCTTCCCACCTGCAGGCCTGCAAGCGCGAGGATAACCAGGGAAGCGCTAAGGAGGCGCAGGATAAGGGACTTGCGTTTCCGATGGGCGGTGAGAAAAAAAACGAGGGGAGCGAATAAGGAAATGAGAACAAGGGGGTGAGTGAAACGGATCATCGCCACCACCTTCTCAACTGCCAACCATGGTAGAGGAAGGCCTCCACAAGTAGAGCGAGGAAGGCTATCACTGCAAAATACGGCCACAATGGGAGCAGGGCCTGTGTCTGTTCTTTGACCGCTGTTACCACTTGCGCCTCTATTAGCGCATCAGGAGGCTCCGACTCGGCGGGATCGACGTTCACTGCCAGCGCGTAGACCCCTTTCTCTGTACTTAAGGTATAGATTCCCGGTTCTTGCGGGTAAAACGATCTTGCTCCCGAAGCAAGGGAGATCTCCCGACCGCTGGGGGCCGTAAGCGAACGCAGTGCCCCGTATCCATCGATGCGAACCGGCTCTCCAACGATCGCCCACCTATGGGTGAGTGGGGTGGGAAGTGGTAAGAATAGCTCAAGGAGGTTTCTTACAAGAAGAGGGAAGTCGATCGTTAGCGGGAGGTTCGTTGACATGAGGTCTGGTGCTATCAGTACGACCTTTCGCTCTTTTTCTTCTAGACGGTAGAGGAATGGCTCCTTGCCAAGCGAAAGCACCGTTGTCCCCGCTTTCGCGAGATCGACTAAAGGTGCGAAGCGGACGCGAAAGTCAAGTGCATCAACCCCGGTGAGTAGAGGGTCGTTCGGGCTCACAACCGCGAGTTTCCCAACCTCCCGATCCTCCCCGATCGTTACAAGTCCTTCCAAGTCGGCGTGGATAAGGAGGATGTTCCCGTTGGTCTCAGCGGGGAGAAGGGCATTATAGGCAACGGTGAGGTCGACCGGATCACTGTCCTTGATGGAGACGAGTGTAATTGGCCCCGCCGCTCGAAGCGCCGCTTCTAAGTAGCGATTGTTCTCCCCGACCCAGCGGATGCGGCGATCGAGGCCCCGCTTCAAGGTGAAGTACCGTGTGTCATCACAAAAGAAGGCATCGCCGGGCTTAAGTGCGGCGGTGAAGGTGGGGCCGCGTGAGCCAGGGAAGGGAAGGACGTAGGCCTGCTCTCCACCAGGAGGGAGAAGAAGGGACAGTAAAACCTGGTTAGACCCATCATCAACTCGCACCGTCCTCTCTTGATAGGAGGAAGTATCGTTTTTCACCTTCAAAAACGCGGCTGCTCCATGCAGATCAGGATCTTCGCGCACTGTAAAGGAGGTGATCGCTAGGTTCTCCCCACCGGCGAGGACCACCTCCTCCACGCCAGGGATTCGCTCCGCGAGCGGTCGATCGGTGAAAAGGATAATGCGTTCAAAGCCTCCGAGCTCTCCCTGGCTGTCCAATAGTCCTTCAAGCGTCATGACCGATCCGCCCGGTTGCCAAGTGGGCTGTGAAGAGGCGAGGGCATGCCGTGCCGAGTCGTGGTCGTCGGTTAAAGGGACAAGTACCTGCGGGCTCTTCGAGAGTTGAAGAACGGTGACCGGGGTCGACGGGTATTGGTTGAGGAGGGCGAGCCCTTCCTCGCGTGCCAGCTCATATCTGGTTTTTGTGCTCTCGGTGCGAGTCTGCATGCTTGCACTTCCGTCGAGCACGATCGCCATTCCTGTGAGGCGCGGCCGTGGTACTCGCAATGCTGGATCAGCCAGGGCAAGGGTGACAAGCGCAAGGATGAGGAGCTGTACGAGGAGGAGCGGCTCGATCCTCCGCCGGATTCGCGCCGCGCGCGAACTAGGGTCGCTCCGCAATCCTTCCCACAGAAAGAGAGCCGAAACCTCGTAGCGCTGGCTGCGCGCACGCAGGAAGTAGAGGAGGATAATACCGGCAGCAAGGGCAAGAAGATACAAGGCACTCGCATTGCTCAGGGTCACTTGAGCACTCCCCCGGCACGCAGTCGCTCGTGAATCAGAAGATCGAGTGGTAGATCCGTCGACACCAGGAAATACGGAATACGGTGGGCAGTGAGGAAACCGCGTATCGCTTCGAGGTGGGCAGTGAGACGCCGCACGTACTGAGCAAGAGTCCCTCCTCCCACTGTGAGATCGACGTGGCGCTGCGTCTCGGCATCTGTAATGCGGGTGCTCCCCTCGACGACCGGGTGGAGTTCCGCCGGATCGAGGATCTGCACAACCACGATCTCGTCTCCCCGGTGTAGAAGGCGCGAGATACCCTCCTCGTATCCTTTGCATAAAAGATCACTGAGTAGGAAGATCAGTCCGCTTTCATTGGAGCGTGCAACAAACTCGGTAAGGACTTGATCAAGCGACGTTTTCCCATCTGGCGATACCGCGTGAAGTGTACGAAGGATATGGGCCATCTGGCTCATCCCATGCCGCGGAGCGATCGCTGGCAGGAGCCGATCGGTGAACGGGAAGAGGCCAACTCGATCGAGCTCGCGTAACCCGAGGTAGGAAATAGCAGCGGCGAGGCGAGCAGCGTAGCGCACCTTGGGTGGATCCCCGAGTCGCATCGATGCCGACAGGTCAAGAAGGATGTAGATCGGGAGATCCGTCTCATGCACGAACGTCTTGACGAGGACACGGTCGAGGCGGCCGTAGATGTTCCAATCGATATAACGAAAGTCATCTCCTGGTGTGTAATCGCGATAATCTGCGAATTCCAGGCTCACTCCCGCGCGCGGTGAGGGATGTGCTCCAGACAGGTGCCCCTTGCGTCGCCCCTTGACGATGAACTTTAAATTAGACAGGCGCTTCAAGAAGGCTTCATCGATCAACGGCTCCATCAGACGACCGCCGTTTCTCTCCACACCTCGCCAAGGAGGTCTGAAATCTCGACCCCCTCAGCCTCGCCTTTAAAGTTGAGGATCACTCGATGCACCAGTGAAGGGAGGAATACCACCTCGATATCAGCACGTCGTACATTTGACTCTCCTTTAAGGAAGGCATGTGCCTTTGCTCCCATGATCAATGAGATAGCAGCACGAGGGCTTGCTCCGTACTCGACGAACTCCTTCACTGAAGAAGGGGCAGCAGGGCTCTCCGGGTGGGTTGCCAGGACGAGGCGAGCGACGTATCGACGGAGCTCTTGCGCGATTGGGAGCTCGCGCACAACTCGCCTTGCTGCGAGGACCTCCTCGCCAGTGGCGACCGGTTGAGGGAGTTGCAACCCCTCCTCCTCTGTGTTTCGTTGCGCGATTTCCACCAGCTCATCGAGCGAGGGATAGTCGACCAGGGCCTTAAGGAGGAAGCGATCGACCTGCGCCTCCGGGAGGGGATAGGTTCCCTCCATCTCAATCGGGTTTTGTGTCGCCAAGACGATAAACGGCTCCTCCAGCGAATAGGTTGTCTTTCCTACAGTCACCGTTTTCTCCTCCATCGCTTCCAGGAGGGCCGATTGTGTCTTTGGGGTCGCACGGTTGATCTCATCGGCGAGGACGATATGAGCGAAGATCGGGCCGGGAGAGTAGGTGAAGCGACGCTCCCCCCTGTCCTTCGTGATGATGTCCGTCCCCACGATGTCGGCCGGCATCAGATCAGGGGTAAACTGAATGCGTGAGAAACGAAGGTGAAGGGCGCTTGCCAACGTGCGGACAAGCAGAGTCTTCCCCAGTCCGGGGACACCTTCAAGCAGTAGGTTCCCGCTGCATAATAGCGCGATCAGGGTTGCCTCAATCAGACGCTCATGTCCGACGATCACACCCTCGATCGCTTCATGTAGCCGCGCAAAGACCGCCTGTGCCGTTTCTAGCTCTTTATCCGTGATCATGGTCCTCCTTGTTGTGTAATCATCTGGAAGTACATGCGCACCATCTCTTGTGCCTCAGTGGGGATGGCGCGCCCCTCGAGAAGGGCGCGGAGGGTCTCATAATCGACGGAGAAATGCCCTGCTTCCTTCTCGGGGCCTGGATTTTGTTCCAATGGGACTCCTTTGGTGAGGAACTCTTGAAAGTCTCCCTGCGAGCCGATCGCCCCGATAAGCTCGGTCGGGATAAACCCAGGCGCGTGTGCGGTCGGTTCAAGCTCTCCCGCCTCCCCCTCCACCCCACCGAAACGGTCTTCATCATCCCCTCCTGCAAGGCGATCCTCCTCCGCTGCAGAAGATTGCGATTCCGCGGTGGATGAACTCTGGCGGTTGCCTTCAGTATCGGCCGCCTCTGGGGCCTTCCAGGTGAAGGCTCGATCTTCTTCGCCTTCCGGAGCGGGAGGGAACGCCTCTTTATGTGTCCCATTTGATGGACCTTTCTCTGGGAGGGCCTGAGCTTGGGCAAGTGCCTGGGCCTGCTCAACGCGTTTCTCAAGTGCTTTTGGATCCTCTTCCTCGAGTAACGCTTCCAGTGCCTGGCGAAGTTGTGGGTTGGCAACTTGCGGAAGAAGCTCTGAGAGGGCACTTCGCTCCTCTTCAGTGAGCCCGCCCCCATCATGTTGCAACCGCTCTTCGATGCGAGAGAGGAGCTCAGAGAGAGCGCTGGATAGTGTGTGTTGCTCTTCGAGCAGCTCGGTAAGGTCTGCCCTCTCATCCATGAGGAGTCCTCCTGCGGCAGGGATCTCCCAGATCTCCGACAGCGGGTCTTCCAACCCGTGGCTTGGGGGAGCTTTTGGTTGGGGGAAAGAATCAGGTCGCGATTCACCCCCCTCAGAGTGGATCTGGGGCACTTCGGAGGAGGAGGTCACCGCGCGTGCTTCCGGGCTCACCCGCACCAGGGCGGGTGGTTCTTCAGTAATGCGGTCAAGGGGTGAGGCAGCCGAAAGCGCGATCAAGAGAAAGGCCGCCAAGAGGGTGAGTATCCCTCCCACAAGGGGAACAAGGTAAGAAGGACCAACCGGAAGTCCCTTTTTCCACTTTAGCGGCCGCTTCCCAAGGCTCTCCTCGATGCGACGTCGAAACGCTCTGCCACTGTTACGGCGGCGCAGCTCATAAAGTGAACACAAACGCTCTCCAGTTCCAAGGGCAAGGTCGATCTGCAAAAGGAGTCGCGGAAGGTCTACTTGCCTTTTCCGGCCCAGGAGGTAGAAGAGACCGCCGCAAAGGAGTACGGAGCCGAGCGCGCCACTAAGAGCGAAACGATTAAGCGACAGAAACCCGAAGTGGTAGAACCCTGCGACCCCCAGAGCGACAACGCCCCCTGTGCCAAAGGCGATCGCCCCAAGGCTCAGACCGTGCAGGTGGCGTGCACGCCGCTCGATCCCTCTCAGCAAAGGTGCGAATCTAAACACTGTGATCCCTCCTAAACTGCCGATTTATAAGGAGCAAGATCGCCAAGGCAAGCAGAACCGGGGTAGCGTATGCTAACAGGAGGGGGCCAGCTTGCTCGCCGGAAAGGAGGCTTGCCACCGCTCCCAGCGGGCTCAGAGGCGGAAGGATCGAAAGCGGAGCAAGGTAATACACGATGAACAAGGAGTACTTTAGCAGGAACCCGTGCGCCGAGATTCGCCTCGTCGGCTCCTCGATCAGACGGCTCGTCAGTGCACAGAGGAAGGAGACGATATATGTGTAGAGGAAGATTAAAACGAATGCTCCCTCCTTTCCTGGATAGGCCGCGCGTTCGAACAGGAGATAGGGGAGGGTGAGAAACTGGGCAAGGAGGAGCCTTTCTCCAAACAGGAGCAAGAGCATCCAGCCCTGCTCGCCCCGCCTAGCGCTTATTGCCCCTAAGTTGAGGCCAATGATCCCCATAAAGAGGATGTACGTGTAAAAATAGACTGGGATTCCAGAGAAAATCCAGATTTGGTCAAAGAAGCGCACTTGCCGTGCCGGCGGGATGGAGAGTATGAGGGCAATTCCACAAAACAGAACCAGGCTGAAGAATGACTGCCAGCTATCAGAATCGACCAGATTGTAGCGTTTATTCATGTTCCTCTCCTGCAACTACATAGAGCGCGATATCCCTCACTTTTATCCTAACCGTGCCGTAGCGCTCGCGCACCTCCTCCTCGGTTGCTCCCACTAGCCAAACCGCGTCTGCTAGGCAAAACCGCTCCGCAAACTCGCGAAACAGGGAAGTGAAACTCTCCTTTCTCATCTCTGCGTCCGCCAACGGGACCCCATTGTTCAGGTAATAGAGGGCTTCTCCTGGTCTAACTTCGCCAATCGAAAACGCCTGCCCTTTAACGATCAGGAGGGCTTCTTCCAGCGGTTCATCCAGGTCGTTTTCGATCCTCACCTCCTCGTCACCGGTGAACACCACCGCAAGCGGGAGCTGGTACGCCCCGAAACCGCGCAGGTAGCGACGTTCTCCTCGCTGTAGCACAAGCGATGCCCCCTCACCTTCCACCCAGTCGATATCGAAGGAATGCTGTTGCAGACTACGCGGAAGCTCTTGTATTATCGGTATCTGACCTCTCACTTTTACCTCCGCTGTCCCATCCATTGTGGCAAACAAACCGTAGTAATCAACTACATATCCGAATGACGTTTGAGCATATAATGACGTTTTTAACTCGTATATTGAGTTTACAGCTTTCGTCCGGTTTGTATAGAAACCGGACGAAAGGCAGAGAATACTGCTCGTGGCAAGGAGCAGGACTAGCATTCTCTTCTTGCTTTTTGCGCGTAAAACGACTAGAGAATAGCTGACAAGGCAGGCAAGGACGAGGAGAAATGCAGCCAGATAGGCCGGACGTTGGAGGGGTGTTCTCTCCAGGAGATCAGCACTTGCGTACGTTAGATCGATCAAGCGTGCCGGGGTGATCTGCGCGGCAATTGCTTTAAAATCCGTCTCCTCGAGGTTAAAGGCGCTCGTTGTCACCAGGTACACCGCTCCTGCACCGTAGCGTCGCAAAAAAAGGAGAGGATCTCCCTCACGAGAAAGCAAAGTGCGGACGTTTGGTCGCTTTTCACCACGTAAGATTTGCACGCCGTTTTCGCCCAGTGAAAGGCGCGGATTCGCAAGTGGCAGTAGGGCTCGCAGGACCGGTGAGTCAAGCAGATAAAAGTCTTCGCCGGTGAACAGGACGAGCGTGCCGCCGGCACTGACCCAGCGGCCGATTGCCTCCCAGCTATTCCCGGGGAGTCCCTTCGCGGTATGACCGACCCAGAGGCTGCTAACCGCCTCGTAGGCTGGCCATAAGCGAGGGAGTGCCTCCTCGTCGATGGCAACGAGTTCGTCAGCGAAGGGAAAGGGTAACACTCCCACGGCGAGTGGAAACGCCTCCTCACGCATGCGGGATCGTAGATCGATCTCCACTTCCGCCAAAACCTTCTCACCCTGATCGAGGAGTGAAACCGCCAATGGATGCGTGAAATCGTAGATAGGAATCAATCTCTCTAGTTTCCCCCCGCCTGCCAGGGTCAATGGGATCTCCACACGGCTTATTGCCTCACCTCGCCATGGGTTTCCCGCCTTCTGAGTGAGCACCAGGAAACCGGTAAAGGTGTCAACGCCGGCGATCTTGACACAGATTGGTGTAAGCGTTCCAGGAACAAAGCGCTCAGCAAAGCCCAGCCGCACCTCAAGCTGCGGTGCGGCACTCGCGCTCAGCGCGGCAAGGAGAAGGGTAGGTAAAACGATTCTCCAAGCGGAACAATAATTCTTCATCGTTTCGCCCCAGTGACAGTCTTAATTTAGAAGAGGTCTGCCGCAACACTTTCGCCCCGGTAAACCCGTAGCGGCAAACGAACTCATCTAACAAATACTATCCGAAGCTTTTGTTTCCTTTCAACAGCCAATCGGAGGATTAGGAAGGCAACCAAACGAGCGAGAGAGTGTGGCAAACCGTTACTGAGGGAGCCTGTTCACCGCGATAGCGGCGTCTTCGCTCAGTACATCGGCGTAGATCTGCGTAGTCTGGATCGACCGATGGCCGAGTTGCTTTTGAACGAGACGGATGTTGTACTCGGACGCCCGGTAGAGAAGAGAGGCGTAGGTATGCCGACAGGAGTGAATGGAGAAGCGCGCTGGAAGGCCGATTGCCTCTGCGTTTAACTTGAAGATGCGATAGACCGCGCTGCGGGTGAGCGGGCCACCATTGCGCGAAGAGACAAAGAGCGATGCGCGGCCGGCCATTGGCTCTCCTGCCTGCTCCTTCCAGGCGAGGAACTCCGCTAAGTGCTCACGCAGGGCTTTTCCCATCTTCACTCCGCGCTTCTTGTGGCCTTTGCCGTCCTGGACGATCAGCGAGGCGTTCTCCCGATCAAGGATTAAGTCGCGAACACGCAGGTTACATATCTCCGAGACGCGCAGACCACTGTCCAGAGCAACGTGGAGAATCGCCCAGTCGCGCGCCGGGTTCTTACGACCATCGGCCGTAGGCGCCGCGGCACACTCGCGGCAATGCACCTTCAGGGCGTGGACCTGTTCAAGCGTTAGAAAGTCTTCGTGGGTGACCTCAAGCGGCACCTTTCCCCCTTTGTATGTCGCGCTAGACGGTAGCTGACCACCGGCGCGCGACAACGGACAGGTGTCGCAACAAAAGGTCACTTTTGTTGCGAAAGTTCCATCCTGGATTCGAAATGCCCTAGAGAAGCGGATTTTGTGCGTTGAGAAGAAGAGGAGCACTGCTACACCTCTGCTGCGAGACCCTATTTTCACCCAGGGTCGAGGCGGACGAGGCGATTTATGAGCCTCTCATTCGATCGTGTATCTTTCGACGATCTTTTTCTCCTCGCCTACAACCTCGCCTGTTACCTCGAAGTAGGGGGCGATCCCCGAGCGCTTCAACTTCTCGCGCAGGAGGTTATCGAGCTGGAAGATCCCCGCGGAGTTCGACATCTTAATGTGGATCTTCACTGGGCGTTCCTCTCCTTTCGCGAGGAGAACCTTCTTGATCGCCATCGCGGAGACGGAGTGGATCGATGCTTTGCCGGTCGTAAACGGAATGCGTGCCCGCCCCGATTCCATGTCCAGCGCATCGGCGATCTTCACCACTCCCGCCTCCACGGTCAGAGGGAGGATTTCGCGGCGATGCGCGTGGATGGCGTGCAGGATTTCCCCCTCGAGGATCGTCGCCTCCTTCTCGGGATAGATCTCCCCGAGGAACTCTTGGATCAATGGTGGGGCGAGGGTGAGCGAGAGTTCCTCATGGCGATGTCGGTGAATGACGTGTCCGATATCATGCAGGACGCAGGCCAGGCAGACGATCACCTCCGCATCTTCCGCGTCCAGGTGATAATCGGTGACCACACTCGGCACCACCCCGCCCTCGCCGAGAAGGCGCAAGAGCTTTAGGGCAATGTTTGTGATGATCTTGATGTGCACCGGACCGTGGTCGTTTATGTGCATGCGGTCGATCGCCGTCACGTTTGAGGCACTCCACAGGGTGGAGAGCCGTACCGAACCATCGATCCGCTCTACGACCCTACCCAGCCGCTCGTTTCCACGAAGTGGAAGATTGAGTCCCATTAAACCTCTTCCCGTAGCTCTTCCCACCATTCGCGCTTCTTGTCGGCTTGTTGTCTTTGTTCTTTGCGTTGTTCAAGAAACGCCACGCGTTCACGCAGGAAGGCTATTTCCTCTTTAAGTGCCGCGATCAACTCCCCTCTCGCCTTCGCATTTACTTGCTTTTGTACAAAACCGGATGGAGCCTTATTTTCTAAAGATGAGTCTACAAGGGAACTGCTCCTTATAACCTCACTCGCTTCTGTTATAGTTAGCCCGCTATCGTAGAGGTTTTGTAGGCGGCGAAGAAGTTCGACTCCGCCCTCGGTGATCAGGATTTGGTTGTTGGGGCCGCGGCGCAGGTGATCTGAGAGAACATCTTTGATCGCCTCGATGCGATTTCGCACCTGGTTGGTCGTAGTAAGGCCCAGAAGCTTCCGCAGGTCATTGATTGTATGCATATCCATCCTCAGCCCTACGATACCGTATTTTTAGCTTTTCGCCAACGTGTTGTCGGCAAGTGAGGGATCAGTTACCTTTCAGTGATATGACGATTCGCAGGCTTGATGAGACCACAACACGGAAGATCGCAGCTGGAGAGGTGATCGAGCGCCCTGCCTCGGTGCTAAAGGAGCTGTTGGAGAACTCTCTTGACGCAAAAAGTGAGAGTATCTTCGTCTCGATTGAGGAGGGAGGGGTTCGCTCGATCGTGGTACGCGACGACGGGGAGGGAATGGATGCAGACGACCTGCATCTGTGTGTGGAGCGCCACACTACAAGCAAGATCGCACAGGAGACCGATCTTGATACTATTTCCACGCTTGGCTTCCGCGGTGAGGCGCTGGCAAGCATCGCTTCGGTGGCGCGAATGCGGATCATCTCGTGCGCGCGCGGGGAAAAGGAAGCCCATCAAGTGAGAGTAATCGCCGGAGATGTGGAGGGACCACTGCCGGCTGCCCGCGCGCCGGGGACAACAGTGGAGGTAGAAGATCTCTTCTTCAACCTTCCCGCACGGGCGAACTTCCTCGGCGCGGCGCGCACGGAGTTTTTTCATGCCAATCGTGTTTTTCACCGGCTTGCCCTGGCTTTTGCGGATGTTTCGTGGTCACTCAAGCACGATGAAAGAACGATCCTCACGGCCCCGCATGCCAGTAGTCTTCTTGACCGGATCGCTCAAGTCTACGGGGCTCAAGTGGCACGAGCGATGATCCCGGTCGAGGCAGAACGAAACGGGATTGCGATATCCGGGTTTATCAGCCAGCCTGATCTCAAACGGGGAAACCGCCGCGATCAACTGTTCTGCGTCAATGGTCGGCCCGTGAACGACCGTGGCCTTTCTTATGTGCTGGCGAGCGCCTATCGCGGGATGCTTCGTCGCGGGACTTATCCGCTTGCGGTGATCCGCGTTGACCTTCCTTTAGATAGTGTGGATGTGAATGTGCATCCACGCAAGGAAGAGATCCGCTTTGCCAAGCCGCGAGCGGTGCAGGAGGTTTTAGGTCAGGCCTTAGAGGGCGCTTTGTCCTCACGCTACATCGTCGCGCCGTTTCTTGCTCCACGACCAGGCGAGCTGCGTGAGAGGACTTCATCGTCTAAGACGAAGGAACTCCCATTTGACCTGCGGCGTGAGCTCACCGTGAGACAGACGTTACGGCAAGAGGGAAAAGTGAGGGTTAGTGGGGAGCGACGCGTGATCGGCCAACTGCAGAAGACCTATCTTCTCGTTGAGACCGCGGGCGGCCTGGAGATCGTGGATCAACACATCGCCCATGAGCGTATTCTTTATGAAGAATTGTGCGAACAGTTCCACCAAGGAGAGGTTACACGGCAGCAATTCCTTCTGCCCGTTCGTCTCGAACTCTCCTTTGAGAATGCCACCTGCCTCGCTGCTTCGCAGGAGGAACTGGAGCAGGTGGGGATAGTTCTCGATGAGTTTGGCGGGGGGACGTTCCTTTTGCGTGAGTACCCGAGCCTCCTTGCAGAGGGACAGGCGCGTTACGGTTTTCAGGAGCTGGCCGAGCGACTCGCTGAGTTGTTGGCGCAGGGTGAAAAAGTGAGAGAAACGCTGTTTGAGGATCTTCTTGCCGAGCTTGCCTGTGCTGGGGCTATCAAGGCCGGAGACCGGCTACCGTTAGAGGAACAGCAAGCGCTGGTGGAGCGGTTGATGCAGCTTCAAAACCCGTACACCTGTCCGCACGGTCGGCCGATCATCTTTGCCATCTCTCGCGAGGAGCTCGACCGGCGATTCAAACGGGCCTGAAAGGGGTTAAAGAAAGTACCAAACGGTTCTTGCAGCGCCACGCCGCCGATCCGGTGGACGCGTGCTCAGTCTGTCGGCCTGTTGCGGTGTTTCCTTTTACGCAGTAGATCGACCCCGGTATACTAAAGGATCGCCATGCCCAAGAGAACCCCGATGATGGAACAGTATCTGCGGATCAAGGCGGCTCATCCAAGCGCCATCCTCTTCTTTCATCTCGGTGACTTCTACGAGGCGTTCTTTGAGGACGCCGAGGTGCTTTCACGCGAGCTTGATGTGGTTTTAACTGCGCGCAACGGGAACCCGATGGCCGGTGTGCCGATACGGCGGGGGGAGGCGTATGTAAACCAGCTCCTAAAACGGGGATACAAAGTGGCAATCTGCCAGCAGGTAGAGGATCCACGCAAGGCGACCGGCCTGGTCAAGCGCGAAGTGGTGCGCGTGGTCACCCCGGGGACGACCCTCGATGATGGGGTGCTGGAGGCGGGGGAAAACAACTACCTCTGTGCAGTTTGCCCGGTGGGTGGCTGCTTCGGAATTGCCTCACTTGATCTATCAACCGGCGAGTTTGCCTGCACCGAAGCGGGTGACCTGGAGTCGTTTAAGGGAGAGTTCACGCGCCTTCATCCAAGTGAGGTTCTTATCCCTCAGGAGTCGGAAGAAGGGCTACGCGAGGCTCTCCGGCAGGTGGCGATCACCCCACTCTCATGGGATGCGTTTGACGCAGGGCGCGTGAGCGCACCGGCCCTTGGTGCCTCTGAGGTGGCGCTTCGTGCCTCTGGAGCGATCCTCTCCTACGTCGAGGATACGCAGAAAGGAGCCGTTTTCCACATCCGCCCCTTACAAGGTTACCGGCTTTCCGAGCGGATGGACCTTGACCCATTCACCGTGCGCAATCTCGAGCTCGTCAAACCGCTGCGCGAAGGGCAAGAGAAAGGGACCCTGCTGCATGTTCTCGATCGAACGGCCACCAGCATGGGGCGGCGACTTTTGCACCGCTCGATCCTCGCTCCGCTGACCGATAAAGAGGCGATCATGGAGCGCCTGAATGTGGTTGAAGCCCTTGTAAAACGGGAGCTTCTGCAGCAGGAACTCCAGGAGATGATCAAGAAAGTGCACGACCTGGAGCGACTGACCGGAAAGCTCGGAGCAAAGAGGATGAGTCCGCTTGATCTTCTCCTGCTCCAGAAGACCCTTGAACAAGTCTCCCCTATCGCTGAGAAGCTCGCAGCGGGGTTGGATGAGAAGGTCTTGCTTCTGGATCGGTTGCGAGAGACCCTTTCCGATCCCGCCCTCGCGCCGCTTTGTCAAAGTCTTGCAGGGATGCTTGTCGATCAGCCGCCGGCCGACGCGCGTGATGGTGGGCTGATCCGCAGTGGGTTCGATGAGGAGCTCGACCGATTACGAAACGAGGTGAGAGCCCTACGGTCACAGATTGCCACCCTGGAACGAAGGGAACGCGACAAGACCGGCATCCCCTCGCTTAAGGTCGGTTATAACCGCGTCTTTGGCTACTACCTCGAGGTGACAAAAACGCACCTTGCCAAGGTCCCTTCAGAGTACCAGCGGCGACAGACCCTGGCTCATGCCGAGCGATTCATCACCGAGGAGTTAAAGGGATACGAAGAGAAAATCGCCCTCGCACAGGAACGAGCAAAGGCCCTTGAACTTGACCTCTTCCAGGCAGCGCTTGAGCGGCTGGTCGGGCATATCCCGCTCCTCCAGCGGGTTGCCGATGCTCTGGCACAGCTTGATTTTCTCCTCGCGCTGGCGATCGTTTCAAGTCGCAACGGCTATGTACGGCCACACTTCACAAAGAAGCATGCGATCGCGATCCGCGCCGGTCGCCACCCGGTCGTCGAACAGGTCGAGGAGTTCGTCCCCAATGACCTTATCCTCGATCAAGGGAAGGACCTTGTCATCCTCACCGGCCCGAACATGTCTGGCAAATCGGTCTATTTACGCCAAGCTGCCCTCATCTGCCTCTTGGCGCAGATCGGTTCGTTCGTGCCGGCAAAGGAAGCAACCCTTCCTATTGTCGATCGTATCTTTGCCCGTGTGGGCGCAAGCGACATGCTCGTTGAGGGAATAAGCACGTTCATGATGGAGATGCTGGAGACGGCGACGATCCTCGAGCGGGCCACCTCAAAGAGCCTTGTCATCCTCGACGAGATGGGACGGGGTACGAGCACCTTCGATGGGGTATCCATTGCCTGGGCCGTGGCGCGAGAACTCGCCACACGGATAAAACCAAAGACGCTCTTTGCAACGCACTATCAGGAACTGACTCGCTTAGCTGATGAGCTACCGGCCGTTATCAACCTGCATGTGGCCGTTCAGGAAGTGGGCAAGGAAGTCGTGTTCCTCCATCGCGTCGAGCCCGGGGTGGCAGAGGGAAGCTACGGTGTACACGTCGCCCGCCTTGCCGGTCTGCCCGAGCAAGTGACGAAGACCGCCGATCAAATCTTGACGGAACTTCTCGCTGAAGCTCCACTTTCCCGCCTCGGTCAAAAAAACGATCGTGCTGAGGACCTACCGCTGTTTGGAGCGGAGGATCACCCCGTGCTAAAACAGCTGCGCAAGCTTGATCCCAATCGACTCACCCCGCTTGAAGCACTCAAGCTTATTGCGCGGTTAAAGGATCAACTATAGATCCGTTTTCTCTAACGAGTGGGTATCCCAGGCAACACTTTGATCTTATTGGAATGGGATATTCTCGCCATCTCCGCCGACCGCCCCCGGTCACGCACGCATCGAAGTTTTATTTCATCTAATCCCGCCTTTACACCGCTTGCCATGCGTCGAACAACGGTCCGGGTGGCTAGCCGCACTTTCCCGAGTGTGTCTGAACCATGCGCTTAAAGAAACTGAAATCCTTTCAATACAATGCCCCTCGTTGCCACCTACCTCTCGATATCTACGTTGAAGGGCGGGCGCATTATGTCAAGAACGAGAGATCCTCCACATAGAAACGGTTGGCGGCGTTCGATGTAGCAGGAAGACCGTTTCCGACAGGATCCTCTCCTGGTTGGCACGATCCGCCTCCCCTTTGTGGAAGATACGATTGGCACGGGCAACATCGTTTGGTAGGATGAGCGGGGTGGTGAGAAGCAATGCGTACAAAAAAGATTCCAAGAGCCTATCTCCTCCGGGAAATCGCCGAGCTTGCCCTAGTGATCGGTGTCCTCGTGGTCGTGTCGCAGTTCGTACACATCCCGGTGTGGGCGTGGGTTGGGATTCCACTCGCCAAAGCCTTCGCATCCATCACGTTCTACGGCCTTTTTCTCCGGAGGGCCTTGCTTCGCTCAACGCGTGTCGGGCCGGAAGCACTTGTGGGCCAGATCGCGGAAACGATCACGCCCCTTAATCCATCTGGCCAGGTCAAGGTCAACGGGGAGATCTGGTCCGCCCTCAACAATACGGGGACGACGATCCCTGAGCGGCAGAAGGTGAAGATCCTTGAGGTGCGTGGGAACACCGTGCACGTCGTGAC
>JAUWYG010000031.1 GCA_030615945.1 Candidatus Bipolaricaulota bacterium
GAGGGGCTGATCCCTGAAATGATAGAGCGGAGCATGCGGGAAGATACCGGTAAACCGATACTGCGGGTTGAGCATGTCAAAACCTATTACGAGCAGAAAAGCAGGTCATTAACAAGCTTGGTCGGCTTGGGTAAGAAGCGCTACGTTAAGGCGGTAGACGATGTTAGTCTCGAGGTGCCAAAGGGATGCACGTTGGGAGTCGTCGGTGAATCTGGCTGTGGGAAGAGCACATTGGCCAAGACCATCGTCGGATTGGAATCACCTATCAGTGGGGAAATGGAATTCTTGGGCTTTGATATCCTCGCCCCTGTGTCCAAGCGCGACGACAAACTCGTTAAGGAGCTTCAAATGGTCTTCCAGAATCCCGAATCTACCCTAAACCCTTCCTTCACTGTGGGATACCAGATTGGGCGCCCCCTGCGCCGCTTTATCAAATACTCGCGCAAGGAGGCGAGGAAGGAAGTGATCCGTCTGTTAAGCGCTGTCAGGCTGGATGCAAGCTATTACAGCCGCCTCCCCAGGCAGCTCAGTGGAGGGGAAAAGCAGCGGGTGGCCTTGGCCAGGGCCATCGCCGGTAATCCCAAGCTGGTGGTATGCGACGAGCCGACCTCATCGCTGGATGTCTCGGTACAGGCTGCTATCCTGAATCTGCTGTTGGGCCTCCAGGAGGAGTACGACATCACGCTGCTCTTTATCTCTCACGATCTCAGTGTGATTCGCTTCTTCTCCGATTACGTGGCTGTGATGTATCTGGGGAAGGTATGCGAGATTGGGCCTGCCGAAGCCATCTACTCACCGCCCTATCATCCCTATACGGAAGCCTTGCTCTCCGCTGTTCCTATACCAGATCCTTCAGCGGATCAAAAGAGCATCCGTCTCAGCGGTACAGTCCCAAGCGCCCTTGCCCCCCCCAGTGGGTGCCCTTTTCACACCCGTTGTCCTCGCAAGCTCGGGGGTGTATGCGAGGAGCAAGATCCTCCGCGGCAAATTGCGGCAGCGGGGCATTACATTTATTGCCACATTCCGCTTGAGGAACTGCGCAAGATGGAAGCGGTCGTGACTCTTACTAAGCAGGAGAGTATGAAAGGGGCAGTTGATGCTAGTTAAAGACTGTATGACAAAACATCCATTCATGGCGCAACCGACGATGCCTATTCTCGAGGCCCAACGCTATATGGCAGAGAACAACATCCGTCACCTGCCAGTCGTCGGAAAAGGGAAGCGGTTATTGGGTTTGGTAAGCCGGCAGACACTGCTGATCCAGCCGGGAAAGCTGGATAGCTTGAACGTCTGGGAGATTTCGAGGTTTCTCTCCATCCTGACCGTTGGCGACGTACTGGTCAAGGTCAAAGACATTATCACGATCGAAAAGGACGAAACGATAGAAGAGGCCTCCCGCCTCATGGTCGAAAAACAGATTGGCTGTCTGCCTGTGCTGGAAGAGGACATTGTGGTGGGCCTCCTCACGGAGTTTGATCTGTTGAGCAAGTTGATGGAGCTGGTTGGAGCTCGAGAGCCTGGCGTACGGGTTACGGTACGCATGCCGAACGTGAAGGGAGAAATAGCCAAGCTCATCGGATCGGCGTCATTGGAGGACAAGGCTGGGGAATACCCGCCTTTGGTGGCACCCCTTCTCCCAAGGACCCGACCAAGTGGGATGCGGTTGTTAAGATTCGGGATGTTCCGAAAGAGGAGATCGTTGACATTTTGGATAAAGTTGAAGGCCTGGAAATCCTGGACGTTCGGGAGACCTAGAAGACCCTCACCACCTTTTCAGACCCGCTCTTTCAGTTTGATGCACGGACGGTACATCGGCACTCACGAGAAATAATGATTTGCTACGTGGATATGGAGCACGAAAAGGCGTTCCAAGGCGCGGAGAAGTGGGCGGTTCATCAGGTTCGCCGCACGGACGTCAAACGGAGGTTGGAAGAAACCTCTGGTGATATCTGCCTGAAGCGACAGTACAGGCGCGTCACGCGGCGATGGCTCAGCGAGTCGAAAATAAGAGCCTTGGTCATCAGTGGCAATGCAACCGATTGGACAGAGTACAACGAGGAGGACTTGCTTGAGATGTATCGCATCATTCGAAGCGCTGAGTTACCGATCCTTGGGCTCTGTAGCGGCTGTCAACTCATTGCCATGGCCCACAGAGCCCCTCTCGGCCCCATGCGGCGGTTGAAGGAGGGAGAGAAGGATTCTTATGAGGACTTTGCACCAGGTTACTTTAAGGAGTGGGGGTTTATTCCGGTGCACGTTCTCAGATCGGATCCTCTTTTCGACGGCCTAGGGGAAGAGCCGGTCTTCCTCGCAGCCCATTACTGGGAAGTGAAGGAAGTGCCGCCAGGCTTCGAATTACTGGCATCTTCCGATGCCTGCCAAATTCAGGCCATCAAACAGGTTGGAAAATTTGTTTACGGGATCCAATTTCATCCTGAAGCCTACACAGAAGCACAGGCTGACCGCCGCAGTTGGTTGATCAATCGTGTTTATCCTGAAGATTATACGCGAGAGCAGGCTGCTGGCCGGAGGCTGCTGGCCAATTTCTTCCGTATGGCTGGCATCCTTGGATGACAAGGTGTGCATAACAGGGAATGTTTGAATACCAGTGTCGCTAAACCCTTCGTATGTGGCGCGCAGTGCGTGTTCAGCTACCCAATATGCTTAGAGAGGAGTACGGTATGGACATTAACTATCACGCCTATCAGGCCCCGCAGTTCCGCATTTGCATTCCGTGCATTCCGGTGCATTCCGGGGACATAATACTAATTTTTGACACAGCGGAGCTTTTTGCTTAACGTCACAACATGGCACGAATAGCGAGAGTTGTACTTCTCGGATATCCACACCATCTCACGCAGCGTGGTGTGAGATCAATGCCGGTTTTTTGCTCTGATGGGGACAGGCATAAATACCTGCAGCTACTGCATGAGCAAAGCCAGTGGTGAAGAACGTCAATGTCAAGACCAATCCACGTAGAGCTAACACAAAGGATATACGGGCACTCTACCACCAGGCCTTCATCGTAGAATAATCGCCCGTCGCGAGGTGAAAAATGTGTAAAGAGGGATTAGTTGGAGATAAATACAACCTTTTGCGCCAGGAAGAAATTGAGAAGATCCATGAATCCTCTCTGTGGGTGTTAGAGGAAGTGGGCGTAAGGGTAGACGACGAGCATTTTCTTGCTCTTTTCGAAGAAGCCGGCGCCAATATCGACAAAAACGAGCGTTTGGTCAAGCTGCCTCCCAACATAGCAGAGGAATTCGTAGCGATGGCGCCAGGGGAAGTCCTCCTGGCCGGGAGAAATCCAGAAAACGACCTGCTGCTCGGGGGACGCCGTGTCTATTTGGGAACCGGCGGTGCGGCTATCCACATTTTGGACTTAGACACCGGCAAGCTACGTGATCCTATTCTTCGGGACCAGTACAACCTGGCTTGGCTAACGGAGAACCTGGAGAACGTCCACTTCTACCAGTGTCCCGTTGTCTGTACCGACATCCCCAAAGATGTTCTCAGTATAAACAGCTTTTACGCGGCACTCGCTGGCACGAGAAAAAACGTTCAGGAGTCCGCTACCGATTCACAGGTTGCCCAAGACATCATCGAGATGGCAGCGATGATCGCCGGTGGTGAGGAGGCCCTCCGGGAGCGTCCGTTCATCTCCTTTGTCACCTCGTGGATGATCAGTCCGTTAAGGCTGGATATCGGTACCAGTAGGGTCTTGGAAACGGTGGCAAGCCATGGTATTCCTGTCGCTCTATCTTCTGCCCCAGTGACCGGTTCAACGGCACCGGCGACACTGGCAGGGCTTCTTACCCTGGTACATGCCGAGGAGCTGTTCGGAATTACCCTCGCTCAGATCGTCCGGGAAGGGACACCGGTTCTGTACGGTCCGGTACCGGCGGTAGCCAATATGCGCAACATGGCCTACCTGGGCGGAGCGGTAGAAACGGGGATGATGAACGCCGCAGCCGTGCAGATGGCAAACTACATAAATGTCCCTGTCTACTCCGACGCCGGGCAGACGGACTCGAAACTTCCCGATATTCAGGCGGGTTACGAAAAGGGTGCGAATATTCTTCAGGTGGCAATGGCGGGTGGAAACTACATTCACCATGCCGCTGGTATGCTGGAATCAATGTTAACCGTTTCCTACGAGCAGTTTGTCATTGATAACGACATCAACGGAATGGCTCTGCGAGCCCTTCAAGGAATCAAAGTCAACGACGATACCTTGGCTCTGGATGTAATCAAAGCGGTTGGCCCCGGTGGGAACTACCTGACACAGCGACATACTCTTAAATACGCAAGAAGCGATGAATTCTACATACCGGCAGGGGCTGATCGGGACTCACGAGTTGCCTGGGAAGAGGCGGGAGAAAAGGACGCACGGGAAAGGGCTAGGGAGATAGCGCGGAGAATCCTGAATCATGAGAGGCCGCAACTTATCCCTTCAGAGATCGACTCCCAGATCCGCCGTAGGTTTGATATCCGCCTGCCTTAACCAAGAGCAGTTCTCGCTTAAACGTCTAGGTATTGCTGCCGTTCCCAGTCGGTGACGAACTGATTGAACGCGGCGATCTCTTCGCGCTTTGCTCGAATGAGGTATGCAGTCACCTCTGGCCCGATGGCCTGGCTGATGACCTTATCAGACTCCAATCCTCTAATCGTCTGTTCCAGGGAATGAGGCAGCGGTGCTATTCCTCGCTTGGCCTTCTCCTCACCGCTCATCCGGTAGATGTTTTCCTCAACGGCCCGGGGGGGATCGATCGAACTCTCAATTCCGTCCATCCCCCCGGCGAGGATTGCGGTGAACGCCAGATAAGGATTGGCAGAAGGATCAGGGGAGCGCAGCTCGATCCGGGTTGCTTTCTCAGGGTTGGTGGTTGCCGGAATACGGATGAGGGTCGAGCGGTTCTTGCGCGCCCAGGCAATGTTCACCGGTGCTTCAAAGCCGGGGACAAGCCGCTTGTAAGAGTTAACCGTAGGATTGGTCAGTGCGGTTACAGCGCTTATGTGCTCAATCAATCCACCGATAAAGAAACGGGCGTCTTCTGACAGTCCCATCTCATCTTCCTGATCGTAGAATGCGTTCTTTCCTTCTTTGAACATGGAGAAGTGGACGTGCATCCCGCTCGCAGCGAACCTTGCGATCGGCTTTGGCATGAACACGGCCTGAAATCCGTATTGGGCGGCAACACTCTTGGCGACAAACTTGACGACCATGAGACGATCAGCAGTGGTCACTGGATCGGCATACTTGAAGGACAGTTCGTTGATGTATGGCTCGATCTCGTGATGAGATTTTTCTACAGCGATATCCATCTCAAGAAGGCTTGAGACGATCGCTTTTCGTACCGTCTCTTCCACATCGGCAGGGACAAGAGCAAAGTATCCCGCCTTACCGGTGACCTCACTACGGGTTGCTGGTATCTCACCTTTGGGGAACAGAAAGAACTCTGGCTCAACTGCGACGAAGAACTCGTATCCTCGTTCGGATGGCTTCTGCAAGAAGTGTCTCAGAATGTAGCGCGGACTTCGGATGGAGGGTTCTCCCTCTGTAGTATAGACATCGGCAATCACGCCGGCAGCGGCGTACTTCTCTGGTTGGTCTCCAAACGGCGTGAACCAAGGATAGATTTTGAGGGTGGTAAGATCAGGTTTTAGGTACATATCCGCATTGGCGACATCAGCATAGCCTCGTATGGAGGAGCCATCGAAGCTGATACCAGCGTCCAGTGCGTCTTCAAACTGGGCGAGGGGAATTTCGACACTCTTTAGTTCACCCAGTAAATCCGTGAACAGGATATTGATGAAGCGAACATCACGTTCTTCGAGTTGTCGGAATGCGTCCTTCTGATCTGGTCCACCTATTGCCATAGCCATCCTCTTTTTGACTGGATCACTTTTAGAGAAGCAATCAATGCAGACTTACTCATTGTGGAGCGAATCCTACCTTATGGAGAAGAACCGATCAAGAGAAACGTCAGAAGAAGACCTTTCTCTCTTCCCACATCTCTTCCAGCTCTTCCAGGCGGGGGAGCGTTTTAGCCTCCGTCTTGATGCTGACCGCAGTAGCAATAGCGCATAACAGGGACATCGCCGCGGCGAATGAATCGATATACGAGACGAAATCACACCGTGCTAACAGGTAATCTGTGGCGTAGTTAATTAGTGGGGAGAGCTCTGAATCGGTGATGGCGATAGTCGTAACGCCCTTCTCCTGCGCTACACGAAAGTCCTGGACAACAGCTTTAGTGTAGCGGGGAAAGGAGATCGCAATTACTGCCGATCTTTCGGTCGTAAAGACTAATTCCTCATGAAACAGCCCAGTGCTTGTCGTAACGGCGACTGTGTTGTCGATCGATTTCTTGAGTGCCATTTGCAGGAACCCTGCCAGGCAGCTTGACATTTTGTAACCGAGAACGATTACCTTGTCCGCCTGCACAATCCGGTTGACTACGCGATTCAGTGTCCTGACATCAAGATTATGCAGCGTGTTCTCTAGATTGCTCATATCGGTAACCAGGGATTGGATGGCAGGGTTTCTACTTGACTTAAAGCGATGACTCTCCTTCAGTCGGTGAAGGGTGGTCAGCTTGCTCTGTACCTTGTCTTGCAAGGCACTTCTCATCTCCGGGAACCCTGAGTAGCCAAGGTCAGTGGCGAGCCGGATCACCGTCGGTTCGCTGACATCGGCCCGACGGGCAAGCTCCGCTGCGGTGAGAAACGACGCCTCGGTGTAATTATCTAGAATGTATTTTGCGATCCGTCTTTTCTTATCCGAAAGAGGAGTTGACTTAATCAATGCCAATATGTCTTTCTGTCTCTTCGCCATGCCCTCATTCTACACCGTAGGTGGGCGATTTACCAAGGGCAATCCTGGTGGTGACGGGCTTCCATCTGTTAATTCACACCGCGATCGGTGCTGCAGTAGTCTACTGCGAGACACCTTTTAAGCTCCTTGATACTGCTTATCGGAACGGCGCCGGATCGCACGAGTTGGCGGACAAGCTGTGCCGCCTGTCCCTCTGTGTAGTCCCTCTTCTCGATCTCTTCCGGGTTGAGGACGTAGATGTTGACCTTGTTCTCTAGCTCTAAGGCAGCCCTCAAATTCGGAAGATTTCCAGGACCAAACGGGGTATCGCAGATTACCACCCCATCACTTGACCGCATCGTATCGAGGTTTTCTTTATACGCTTTTGGGGAGATAGGGGCAAATGGAGCATCTATCACGATTTTTGCGCCCAGGCGCTGTGCTGCCTGAAAGTCGGAGTCCAGTGGGGAGATGACCCCCACGCTCAAGGAAAAGCGATCGGCGAGTGCGTGGAGGACGGCTACGCCGCTTCCTCCTCCGCAGATGACGTGAACTTTTCCCAGTGGGGTTGATACCTTGCGCCGATATGGGACTGTGTTGATGTAGAGGGAGTTCGTTAGGGGATTATGTCCTACGACCACATCGGTCTCAAACGCCCTCCTGATATTGGACGGGGTCAAAACCTCCTTTGGTTCACCGATGGCCAATAGCCGCCCGCGGTGCAGCAGGGCTACCCGATCTGCGTACTGCGCAGCCAGGTTGAGGTCATGGAGTGCCATCAGCACGGTCAAACCGGTTCTGGTCTGCTGACGGACGATCTCCATGATCTGGATTTGATAGTTGATGTCGAGATGAGTCGTCGGCTCATCTAAAAGGAGTACCTTCGGTTCCTGTGACAGAGCCATAGCAAGAAACGTACGCTGTTTTTCCCCTCCTGAAAGCTCACGGATGGGACGGTTGGCAAAAGAGGTTACATTGGCAAGCTCCATAGCTTCTCTGATCTTTTGTTTGTCCTTTTGGGTTTCTCTAGCAAACCGACCCTGATGAGGGATGCGCCCCATAGCGACCACCTCGCGCACGGTAAAATCGAACCCAACCTCTCGCTCTTGCTCCACGGCTGTCAAATGACGAGCGATATCCCGAGTCGACAAGTCAGTTACACGCTTCATGTCCAGGTAGACCGCACCTGCATCGGGAGTGAGAACCCCTGAGATGTTCTTAAGGAGTGTGGTCTTCCCTGATCCGTTCGGGCCCACAATAGCGAAGATTTCTCCTTTCTGTATGCTCAGGCTGATCTCTTCCAGAACGGGTTTCCCGTTATAGGAGAAGTGTAATCCTTTTATTGTGATATCCATTACATCCTCGCTTTCTTCGTCTTTAGCAGGTAGAGGAAGAAGGGAGCGCCTAGGAAGGCGGTGATGATCCCTACTGGGAGTTCAGCCGGCTGAACTACGGTTCGAGCCACCATGTCGGCCCAGACGAGAAAGACCGCTCCCGCAATGGCCGTCGCTGGTAAGAGGAATCGGTGATCCGGCCCGATGATTAGCCGCATTATGTGCGGGATGATCAGGCCGACAAACCCGATAGTGCCAGCGAAGGCAACAGCAGATGAAGTAAGAAGGGTCGCCACACCCAACATGATGCGCTTGCTCGTCTCTGGATTGATTCCCAGGTGGAATGCTCCTTCCTCCCCCATGGCGAGCGCGTTTAAGTCACGCGAGAAGACAATCAATATTACGCTTCCGAGCGCAACGATCGGTGTTAATACGTACAAGTAGGTCCAATTAGCTCGCCCCAATCCCCCCATGATCCAGAAGATGACGTCGGTCATCCGCTCGGTGCCTGAACTCAAGAAGATAATAAAACTGGTCACAGCCGAAAAGAGTGCCCCCACGGCCACCCCAGCGAGGATCAACGTGTAGACGGAGGTTTTTCTGTCTCGTTCCTGTGCTAATTGGTAGACAATTCCCACTGCAAGGGAACCCCCGATGAAGGCTCCCAGGGAAAGAAAGAGCACACCATGTAAATTGAGGAGGATGATCAAAGACGCGCCGGTAGAGGCACCACTCGCGATCCCGAGGACGTACGGGCTAGCCAGCGGGTTGCGGAACAGCCCTTGCATGGTTCCACCCGAAATGGCAAGTGCACAACCCACCAACAGACCTAATAACACTCGCGGCAGCCTGATCTGAGAGATGATCAGGTAAGAAACAGACGGGGAACCATCAGCGGAGGTTCCCCGTCCGATTAGGTAGGAAAATGCATCTGAGATAGGAATGTAAACGGGCCCAACGATTACACCTGCAACAAGGGTAACCGCAGCCAAAGCAAGCAGTATAACGAAAACCCGCCTTCGATATCCCCGTGGACTTCTACGCATCGTTATTCTTCTGGATGAAGGAACTCACTCATTACCCTGAGAACCTCGGCAACCTTGGTGGAGGTGCTATAGCTGGCCTTGATCCCGAAGACCTGCCCATCTCGGACGGCGGTGACATCCCGGAGAAGCTGACTTTCAAGAACGTTCTCTACATGATCGGGATCAGTGAAGATAACTTCCGGATCGCGAGCGAGGACTTCCTCCAGGCTCACCGGGGGAAATCCAAAGATGTCTGCAAAAACGTTGGTCCCACCGGCACGGAGGATCAGCTCGTTCTCGATCGAACCAGAACCAATGGCATAGGGTGCGGTGTCGGGGACGGACATATAGAGAAAAGCCACCTGCACTGGCTCCCGCCCCAAGACAGCGCTCTCTATTATGATGATCTGCTCGGCGATCTGTCCGATCAAATCCGCGGCTCTAGCTGAATTCCCTACTGCTATTCCCACGGTCCTGATTGTGGTAAAGATATCGGAAACGCTGGCAATAATTGCCCCAGAGCGGCCGGTGGTGAGGACCACGATTCCCAGCTCCTCGAGCTGGTCGCGGACCGCACCCCAGGCACCCAACACCAGGTCCGGCTCCAGAGCGAGGATTACCTCTACCGAAGGGGAGAAAGATTCCCCAACCCGTGGCAAATCTGCCGCCTCCGGCGGGTTATCCGGCGACTGTGCCACCGCGATAAGTCGGTCGATGGCTCCAAGATCGATGAGAATCTCCGTGTACAGAGGGATCCCAGCTACGACGATTCGATTGGGCTGGCTTTCGATCGTGACCTCGAGTCCTCTATCGTCAACCACTGTGACCGGATACTGCTGCGCTGAGGCTATCAACCCAAGCAACATAAGCACTGCTAGAACGACTAATACCCTTTTTGGCATATGCGTAAGCCTCCCATTTGCTTGTGGGATGTTACATCCCACATTGGTAAGACCATAATCTAACGTACTTGTCAGCAGAAGTCAACCATAGGAAGAATTACCTCGCCTCAGAGAGGATTTCGCCGATTACCTTCCACAGAGCGAGGCCGGCTCGCTTGCGGTCTGGGGCGGCTACAATAACGAGCAGATCTCCTTTTCGCCTGAAAGGGAACGCATCTTTGATCACTTGTTCATCGTGGGGATTGTGTGTGCCGATTTGCTCTTTGCTGTGAAAGAAATATAAGCCACTAACATAGCACCGGATCAAGAGCATGGCACTTCCCCCCTCTCTCACCGCATGGTCGCGGTACCACCACGGCGGGCGTGCGGCTGGACAGGATAGAAGAGCGGCCAGGTTAACTGCGTCCTGAGCAAGGGTGGTCAAGGAGATCTCTTGGAGTGCCCTAACGTGTGTGAATAGGGAGGCGAACCGCTCCTTCCCTAAGGCGGTAAGAGCGGCCCCTTGCTTATCCACGGCGAGGAAACCTTCCTCCCGCAACCGGTCCATCTCAAGGCGCACCGTCATCTCGGAGAGATCAGTGCACCGTGCCAAAGTGCGACGACCAAGCTTCTGTTCGTACAGTAGAAAAATCAGTTGGAAGGTTACAGGCAATCTATCCATAGGCGACTAATCATAACTGGTGATTTTGTGAATATCACATGAACCGCGCGATCCGTTTGCCTGTATGACCATAAAGAGAACCACGGAGAGTTGTTCCAGTAACACTTGTAAAGAAGCAAGAAAATGAAGGACTTATCTGATCGGAGGACAAGTTGGGCAGAATTTGCTTTGCAAATAGCACCATTTATGCTAGAGTGAGTGGTGTGCTGGTTATACTGGTTACCGAAAGCGCGAGGTGTTTTGATTGCCCTTCAAACCCGTAGAAGTCGGTGCCGCAAAAAAGCGCCTACGTTGCCGAGCAAATCGTGGAGGCAACTAATGCGGATGAGTACACGGTGCTGCGCCCTAACGGGCAGGTGCTCTTGGATGCCGACTATGTCCTCTCGACAGTAGGGGGGCTGTATGGCAGGGTAGATCCGGAACGCGCTGTTCGGATGCTTAAAAAGTATCTGACTTAGAGGTGGAACGGGTCAAGGCAGACTCATAGGATGAATGAACTGGGATTAATCCAGGTCTACACCGGCACCGGAAAAGGGAAGACCACAGCCGCTATCGGAGCGGGCATCCGCGCCGTCGGACAAGGGCTAAGAGTTCACATGGTCCAGTTCCTCAAAGGGGGGGATAACTTCCCCCCATACGGGGAGGTCCGCGCCATCGAGCAGATACCGCGGTTTACGTTGGAGCAATTCGGCCCTTCTCACTTTATCAAACCAGGTGCGATAAGCGATGAGGACCGGGAAATTGTCAAGCGTGGCTTGAAGCGATCCGGGGAAGTCCTCTCCTCAGGAAACTACGACCTTGTGATCCTCGATGAGATAAACGTCGCCCTTCAACTCGGCATGGCGAAGCTTGAGGAAATTCTCCATCTGCTCGACAGCAAGGCTGTGGGGACAGAGGTGATCCTCACCGGCCGCGGGGCCCCGGCGGCGTTGCTCAAACGCGCTGATCTGGTGAGTCGGATTAAAGCGGTTAAATACCCGTATGACAAAGGGATCAAAGCCCGTCCCGGGATAGAGTACTGAGTCCGCGCCACTACTATGCGTTTCTGGCTGGTTTTCGCTTTACTTCTATTGAGCAAGCAGGTACGAAAGAGCCCATCCAAGAACACTTTCCGGGCGCGGATTGGGAAGGTCGACTTAGTGTAGGAAGCGGGAATCTTTCATTCTATGTATACCCGTATTCGTACGCCACCAATGCTTGACATTCACTTGGATCCAGATTATCTTTTTGCAAGAAATGCTTCAGGGATTGACAGTGATGAAGGTTTTGTTTCGCAAGCCCGACAAGCGGGCTGATAAGGAGGTTAAGAGGTGGCTAGGTTCGAGGCGTTGAAAGAGCTAATCGCTAAGGAGGGTATAGAATTCGTCGATTTTAAGATCGTTGACCTGGTCGGACGGTGGCGTCATATTACGATACCGGTCAGTCGGTTTACCCCTTACTTGGTAAAAAACGGCATTGCTTTCGACGGCTCAAACTTTAACTACGCGAGTGTGGAAGGAAGCGATATGGTCCTGCTCCCGGATCTTGATACAGCCGCTGTCGTTTCCTCCCAGGGTGAAAAGGTGCTTTCCATTATCAGTGACGTTCACATAGCTGGTGGGAAGGGTCGGTTCATCGGGGACCCACGCGGGGTCGCCAAGCGAGCTGAGAAGTACCTGGCCTCTGAGGGTATCGCGGAAACCGCAATGTTGAGCCCAGAGTTTGAGTTCTATGTCTTCTCTCAAGCTGAGTACAACAGCAGAGAGAGCGAATCCTACTATACACTTACTCCGTTAAATGAGGGTGCCGAGTACTCTTTTTACCACATCTGCCCTCCTGAGGATCAGCTGTTCGCATTGCGCAATGAGATCTGCAGGCAACTGGAGAAACAAGGGATCACTGTCAAGTACCATCACCACGAGGTGGGCGCCCTAGGGCAGCTGGAGATCGAGTTAGGGTTCGACACCTTGCTGAAGATGGCCGACACTACACTTACCATCAAGAACATCGTACGCAATGTCGCAGCAGAGGCCGGGCTGAGCGCTACATTTATGCCTAAACCGATCTTCGGTGAGAACGGCAACGGCCTGCATGTCCACCAGTACCTAGAAAGCGGTGGGAAGAGCGTGTTCGAGAAGGAGGGAGGGCTCTCTGAGACCGGACTTTGTTACATCGGAGGAATCCTGTCACACGGTCGAAGCCTATTCGCGTTGACAAACCCTTCCACCAACTCTTACTGTCGTCTCGTCCCTGGCTATGAGGCGCCGGTTTCGTTGGCGTTCGGGGAGGAGAACCGCTCGGCCGCGATTCGCATCCCTGGTTATGCCACGCCCGAGGAGCGGCGGATCGAGCTACGGACGGTCGATGCCATGTGTAACCCTTATCTTGCCTACGCCGGGATGTTGATGGCGGGTATCGACGGGATCAAACGCAATTTGAACGCAAAGGAGCTTGGGTTCGGACCCCACAACCAAGACCTATATAACCTATCCGCAGAAGAGGCGGAGAAGATCACA
>JAUWYG010000011.1 GCA_030615945.1 Candidatus Bipolaricaulota bacterium
CATCCGCGCTCTTGCGGAACGCATCTCCCACCTCTTCCATCTCCAGGAGCTTTCCCACGTCGTGCAGGAGCGCTCCGGCAAGCAAGGTATCGTGATCAAGTGAAAGTTTGCCTTTATAGATCTCATCGAAGATCTCTGCGACCGCAAGGCAGATTTTGGTGACGCTTCTCACGTGCTTGGCGAAGTTGATATCGACCTTCTTTGCCAGTGTAAACGGCATCCGCTCGATGTCCTGCGGGGCCCAGCCGCCCCGTCGGAGCGCCTCCTCCCAGGTGGCAAGAACCTTTTCCTGCAAAGCTTCATCTTTGATCAGTTCGATCTCCGGCAAGATCATCCTTAGCTCTTCCCTTACTCCCATCCGATCACCTTCCTTACGCTATCGATCACGGTTCCGTCTCTCCATTCGATAAGGGCGATTACCTCATCGCCAAATATCGGCTTTCGCGGAGGCCGGGTGAGTCTATCCGCCTCCTGTTTTATCTCTTTAAGCTCGCGCACCGGAAGACCGGCTGCGAGAAAGCGATCTTTTAAGTCTTTGCGCCGTGGGTTGACTGCAATTCCTCGTTCAGTCACAACGACGTCGATCACCTCGCCTGGCGTTGTTACCGTGGTCACAGAATCGACGATCACCGGGAGACGTCCACGCAATGTGGGGATGGTGATCACGGTCATCTTTGCTCCGGAAGCGACGTCCTGGTGCCCCCCGATCCCGTGCAGGAGCTGCCCGTCGGAGTGGGTGTTGACGTTGACGTTGAAGTCGAGATCGACCTCGGTTGCCCCGAGGAACGCAGCATCGAGCATGTATGTGGAGCAGCCTCGCGAGTCGTAGTTGGCGTACTGTCCAGGGTCCATGATCACGTGATTTTGGTCCTCGCGGAGCGATTCGATCGCCGCGGTGTCAAACGCCTGGCCATCAAGGATTACCCGTACCAAGCCCTGGTGCAGGATGTCAACCAAGAGTCTCGTCCCTCCCCCCATGGCGAACCCACCGACTATGCCTAACTTGGCCATCTCCTCCCCGACGAACTTCGTCGCGGCAAGGGAGATTCCACCTGCCCCGCCCTGGAAGTTGAACCCGTCCACGAGGTACCCGGAGGCCCTGACCGCCTCAGAGGCGAGCCGGGCGATTTTGAGGCGCGTCGGGGAACGCGTGATCATGAGCGTCCCCGAGGCAATACTCTCGGGATCACCAATCTCATCCACCACGACTATGTAGTCGGTCCATCCCTGCTGGATCTCAAACGGATAAGCCGGATAGGGAACAAGGTTGTTCGTCACCACTACTGTCTTTTCGGCGTACATCGCATCGACAGTGCAAAACGTGATCGGACCGCACGGCGTCTTTCCCTTTATCCCATTGGCGTTGCCATAAGGATCGGCCTGGGGAGCGGCGATGAACGCGACGTCGATCTTTATATCTCCTGCTTCCACTACCCGCCAGCGTCCCCCGTGTGAGCGGAGCACCGCTGGGGCCTTCAGTTTTCCTCCCTGAGAGACAAACGCCCCCACCGGTCCGTTCATCGACCCTTCGATCCGCGTTACAACGCCATTTTTGATGTGCTCGATGAGCGGTTCGTGCACCGGGAACAGCGCAGTGGGGAAGAGCCGCAGGTCCTTTAACCCCATGCGAGCACAGGTATCTAAGACCTGGTTAACTAGGAGGTCCCCGTTTCGGAAGGAGTGATGAAAGGAGATCGTCATGCCATCCGAGAGCCCGGTTGCTTCGATCGCTTCCTCGATCGAGGAAAGCACTTTGTTCTCTCCGGGCTTGACCGTCTTTTGAGGGCGGGGGGCCTTTTGAGCTGTGGGAGTGGTGGCAAATGCTCCCTTGAATGGCCGCAGTTTTCTCTTGCCAATTCTTTCTGGAATTTCACGGCCGAGCGCGTTTTTCATCGTGTTTCCTCCCCGGTTAACTCCTGAGCGAGCTTGAGCGTCCGGCGCGCCCGTTCGAGGACCGGTCGGTCGATCATCTTACCCCCGATAGCGATCGCCCCAATACCGCGCGCTTCGGCTGCTTTCGCCACAGCGACGATCTTCTGCGCTTCCTCGATCGCCTCTTTGCTCGGGGAGAAGACAGCGTGGATCGGCGCGATCTGGCGGGGGGTGATCGCTCCCTTACCGTCGAAGCCAAGATCGCGCGCCAACTTGGTCTCGGCGATCAGACCATCTTCGTCCTCCACGTTGGAGTAGACCGTATCGGAGGCCTGCACCTCTGATGCCTTGGCCGAAGCGACGATCATCGACCGAGCGAAGAGGAGGCTCTCCTGCGTCCGTTTCGCTCCGAGGTCACGGGTGAAGTCCTCCGCGCCAAAGGCGACGATTGCCACGCGCTCGTTTGCGGCACAGATCTCTTCGGCGTGGAGGATTCCTTGTGCTGTCTCGATGATCGGCATAATCAAGGTCGAGCCTTCCGCTATGCCCAACTCCTTCTCGATCCGGACGATCTCAGTGGCAAGTTCGTCGATATCCTCAGCAGATTCCGCCTTGGGAAGGCAAATCCCGTGCGGTCGGCTGCGCAAGACCTCGGCGAGGTCATCTCGTCCATAGCTTGAAAGCGGATTGATTCGCACCCAGACCTCAGGGAGATCGATCGTTGCCAGGAGGTGTTTCACCAGGATGCGTGCCGCGGCCTTTTCCACTGGCGGGACCGAGTCCTCAAGGTCAAGGAGGACGCAGTCAGCACCATGAAGTTCGATTCCCACAAGGAGTCGGGGGTTGTTCCCTGGCGCGTACAGGCGGCTTCGCCGTGGGCGGCCCCGCTTGCTTGCGATACGGCTCACGCCCGATTGGATTGAGGTAGTGCTGGGAAAGACCGATCGGAGGGCCGCCTCAACCCGCGCTGCTATCACGTAGTCAAGCGCTCCTTTGTCGATCGCGTTGATCTTTGCCTTCTTTACTTTAAGTGTGGCCGCAGTCTCCTCAATAACCTGGCGAATCCCCTGCTCAACCAGATTTTTGTTCCCCGCTTCAACTTGGACTTCAAGGGATGAAGCCGAAGTGACCGTGACCTGACAGTCCCGCTTGTCCTCCGAGCCGGCCGTTTTTTCTACGTTCATTGTCCTTCTCCTACGACATCAACAAAGCCAGGACCGCCTTCTGCGCGTGCAGGCGGTTCTGTGCTTGGTCGAAGATGACGCTTCCCGTGCTACGTGAGGCCTCGTAGGTGATCTCCTCCCCGTAATGGGCCGGTAAACAATGCATCACTAGGGCACCGTTGTTCGCTACTTTAAGGAGCGCCTCGTCCACGCTAAAGCCAGAGAACGCATGCTTCTTCTCTTCAGTCTGCGTCTCCTGCCCCATGCTCGTCCACACGTCGGTGTAAAGGATATCGGCCCGGCTCGCTGCCTCTTCGGGGTCGTGTAAAATCTCGACGCTCCCTCCCGCCTGCTGCGCCGCCCCCACAACCGCCTCATCCGGCTCATACCCCCCCGGACAAGCAATCCGGAAGGCAATACCCACCTTGGTGCAGCCGTTGATCAGAGAGTGAGCTACGTTGTTTCCATCGCCGATGAAGGTGAGGGTCAGCCCGGAGAGCTCTCGCTTTTTCTCCCAGATGGTCAAGAGATCTCCTAGTATCTGGCATGGGTGGAGGAGGTTGGAGAGGCCATTGATCACCGGTACGGACGCATACTTCGCCAAGTCGAGGATCGTCTGGTGCTCGAAGACCCTTGCCATGATTCCGTCCACGTACCCCGAGAGGACGATGGCGATGTCCTCTGTGGTCTCGCGCTCGCCGAGCTTGATATCCTCGGGGCCAAGGTAGATAGCATGTCCACCAAGCTGGGTCATCCCAGTCTCAAACGACACGCGCGTGCGAAGCGAGGGCTTCTGGAAGATCATCGCCAGGGTCTTCCCGTAAAGCATTTCATGCTTGACCCCAGCGTTAAGCTCCAGCTTCAGGTTGCGCGCGGTTTCGAGGATTTCGTAAATCTCTGCGGCAGAGAGGGAAGCAAGTGAGATGATATCCTTGACATTCATGGTCAGTTACCTCCTGTGGATGGGGGAACGTGCGATAGCCCCAGACTCTTTTGGGGTTCCCTTGCCTGCGTTTGGACAACAGCTTAGATAGTCGTCGCAATCAGCGCCGATTGGCATCGATCCCTCCTTGTGAGCGCCCCGAATGATAGCCGATACCCTCCTTGCTATCCAAGGTTAAGAGGGTTAGCGTGAACACCGATATTAACGCAAACGAAGCTCGGAAAGGCAAACGGGAATTAACATTGCGTTACCTAGAGTTATAGAATCTAAGTCGCAAGTTCAAGAGGCCTTCACTGAGTTCATGAAGGAGGGAGGACTCTTATCGGCAGATAGGTTTAAGGGAGGATCCGGATGGAATAGATCCCGAGGCGGTTAGCCCCGACGATGTCGGTGAGGAGGCGGTCTCCAACCATCACTGCCTGATGGGGCGAGGCTCCCAGTTTTTCTAAGAGAGACCGGAATCCTTTTTTGGAAGGCTTTCCTGCCCTGTGCAGGAGTGGATAGTTCTGGGCAAGGTGATCGATAACAGGGTCGTCGGCCCGACGGCGATTGGTGAGAATTCCAATCTTAAACCCTACTCGTGTGAGTTCTTCCAGGAGCGCGATGACATCTGGCTCCAGTCTGTGCGGCCTGCGTCCCCCCAAAGTGTTATCAACATCGAAGAGAATCGCCCGCTTTCCCTCACTGTAAAGCTTGGTAAAGTCGATCTCGAAGATCGAGGTGGCAACCTCACGTGGTCGCAAGAGCCGCATCGTCCTCACCCTCGATGATCTCTCCAATTGTGGCTACGCCTCGCAACCGGTCGATGATCGCCAAAAACTCATCTTCCATCCCTGGGGCAACGTAGATCTTGAAGTAGATTTTCCCATCCTTTAAACGATAGTCGCGCCGGACGTTTGCCAGGCCGTCGTACGCGCTAACAATGGCGTCGATGAAGTGAATCTCCTCCTCGGTGGTGTTTAGCCAATAGACTGAAGCGTCCTGCATCAGTGCGCCTTCCTCTCCAACGAAGAAAGATGGGCGATCGCCTTTTGCAGAGCGATCTCCGGGTCGATCTTCTTCTTCCAGGCGGCGGCGATCGCAGCGAGTATCCTCCCTCCTTCTGCCACCTCAGATGATGGATAATCGGCCTTATTGATTTTACGGTCATCTTCCAACTGCTCAGCGAGCTTTCTCGCTGCCAGAATGGTTGGTAAAGGGTAGTTCACTCGCCCCTCTTTCTGTTTGACCGCCTCCCAGGTGCGGCGGATCGCCTCCATCTCCTTGGGTGCGTCACCGAAGACGTGCGGGTGACGCCGGATGAGTTTCTTCACCAGGAGATCGATTACAGTATCGATGCAGAAAGTCCCCTTCTCACAAGCGATCTGGCTGTGAAGGAGGACCTGCAAGAGAAGGTCGCCCAACTCATCGGCAAGGACTTGCGGATCACCGGCGTCGATGGCGGCGATTGCTTCATGTGCCTCCTCGAGGAGATATGGTCGTAAGGAGCGATGATCCTGCGCACGATCCCACGGACAGCCTTCCTTCCCGCGCAGTTGTGCTACCAGCGCGACCAGGTCATTGAATGGCCTATGGCCCATTGCTGGGAGTTTGCACCGTTTCGCTTGGGGTTTGTACTTCCGTTTCCAGAGGCATCGGAGCCGGGATTTCTCCGCCTGCTTTCGCGAACAGTTCGGCCACCTCTTCAGGGCGGTAGCTCGGATCGTCGCTCATGATCTTTTCCAGCTTCTCCACGGCCTTGTCGTCCTCCCCTTGCGCCAGATAGAGCTTCGCCAGTTCGAACGAGCCGTCGAGCCCCGGCTTCGTCAACGGTTTACCCTGCCCAACCTGGGTCTGATTGATATCAACGATCTTCTCGTACAGGTCGATCTTGTCCACATCTGTGGTGGCATAGGGGAGAGCCCGCTTTAAGTAGTCGATTGCAGTATCATATTCGGTTCGCCACTTATAGGCCTCGGCGATTCCGTTGTAGGCCTCGAGCGAGTCCGACTGCACATCGAGGATCACGGCGTACTGCTTGATCGCCGCACTCCACATGTACTGCTCAGTATAGACCTTTGCGAGTTTGAAGCGCATCTCGATGTCATCGGGAACAAGCTCCACTATCCTTTCCCCAAGTCTTTGCTTGATGGCGTTGTCAAAGGTCCGTGAGAAGGCGGTGCGGTAGTTCTCGATCGCCCCGTCGGTATCCCCCTGTTGCAGAAGCGCGTCGGCCAACCCCTCGTAGGCTTCGGCCTTGTAAGGGGAGCGAAGGATGACGTTTTGGAAAGCTTTTTTCGCCCTGTCAAGATCACCGATGGCAAGGTGGGCCTTGCCCAGCTTCACGGTGAGGTCTAGCGACCCACTGCGCGTGAGTGCCTTCTCGTATCGCTCGACTGCGGTCCCATAGTAAGCGGCGATGGCTGTAGAAAGCTCATTTAGCCGTGACTCTTCCTCCTCTGTGCGTGTGCTCTTTCCTTGAAGCTCTTCGCGTTCAGAGATAGCGGAAAGCATCCGCTCGTATGCGAGGTCGCCCTGAGAAACGATCAACTTCAGGTTTTCGGGATCGATCTGTTCGATCGCTGATAGGAGGTCCTCTAACTCATCGAGCTGTCTGACGGTGAGGTAGACAGCGGCGAGCTTTGTCATCACGCCGATGTCCCCTGGGCGCAGTTCGAGCACCGCCTTATACTGGGTAATGGCCTGCTTGTAGGTCCGGTTTCTCACCGCCATATCTCCGGAGGCGATATAGGCGGCGACGAAGGTCGGGTCCTTGTTGATCGCCTCTCTGAACCGCATGTCAGCGCCGAACGTATCCCCGCGCTCAGCGAGGAGCTTCCCATAGAGGTAGATTGCAGTAGTACTATCTGGATCGAGCGTCAGAATGCGGTTAAGGAAATCCTCGTCTGCTTCGACATCCTCCAATGCCCCCAGATAAGCGGCCATTGCCTTTGTCTTGTAGCTGTCGATCGATTGCGTTAACTCATCGATTCGTGCCGTCTCCTCGTCGGTTGGTTTTTCTAACTCCTCCAGGGTTTGCTGCTCCTGCTTTGCGGTTAGCATCTTTGACTCGTAGATGCGGCCGATGTAATAGGGAAGATAGGGATCATCAGAGTATCCTTCCTCCTGCAGGCGCTCGAACTCGGCTAGTCCCAGATCAAGGTCCTTCTGCTGTTTCAGGTAAGCGTTCACTATTGGGATGGCGATCTCAACCTGTGCCTGGGCAAAGACATCTGCGTACCAGGTGTTGAACCGTTCATTTTCGGCCTCGCGGATGTAGTCCTCACGGACCTGATCCTTAGCCTCGTCAAGGGATGGTGTATGGGCTGGTTTGCGGTCGGTTAGTTGGATGATGTGGTACCCGTACTGAGTCTCAACGATCTCGCTGATCCCTCCTACTTCAAGGGCGAACGCCGCTTCCTCAAACTCTTTCACCATCTTCCCGCGGGAGAACCAGCCCAGGTCCCCACTCTCCTTAGCACTGGCGGTGTCAATAGAGTGCTCTTTGGCCAGCTCGGTGAAGTCCGCCCCACCATGCAATTGATCGAGGATCTCCTGAGCCGTTTCTTCGTCTGCGACAAGGATATGTGAGGCACGGATTTCCTCCGGTGTGTCGTAACGAGAGATGTTCTTCTCGAAATAGGCCTCGAGGTCTGCGTCGGTTGGCTCGATTGTACCAACCACCCGCTTGCGTAGCGCTTGGTTGCGCAACTGGGTGGTGATCCCATCTCGCATCTCCTTCTGGAACTCCTTGAGGGTTTTCCCTTGGTTCTCCAAGTAGGTGGCAAGCTGCTCCTCGGTGATGCCATTACTCTCAAGGAGACTATTGTATTGCTGGGCAAACGCTTCGTTACTCTGGCTTGTAGAAACCCGGATCTTGAGGCGGTTAGCCTCTTGAGTGTAGAGCGCTTGCTGGATCAACCCCTGCAGCACTTGGGATTCCAGCTGAAGTCGAAACAACGCTCCATTTGCGCCGGCAAGGAGGGAACTTATGTCCTGCCCCATCTGTTGATAATACTGCTGGTACTGATTGAATAAGTTAGTCGAAGCTTGCTCCAACGCTTCACGCGTGATTCGCGTCCCGTTTACCGTAGCGGCAAATGTGTAGCCCGTCTCTTCCGTAGAGGACTTTTCGAATACCCCGGCTTGGTTGAGGCCGATAAGTCCCACCCCTCCCACAAGAAAGGCGATGACGATAATCCAAATGATGGTTTTCTGTTGTCGCTTGAAGAATGACTGCATCTTCGTAGGTCACTCCTTAAAAATTGAGTGTCAACGAATAGTAACAGGCACGGGGATCATGGGCAAGATGCGAGCCAGTTGCGGGGGTATCGCCACAGGATGATTCAGAACGGCTCTACCATCGATCCTATCATCGGATGGCGTGTACGCACAGTGAATTGGATCGCCGTCTTCTCTTGTCCTTCGATGAAGACACTGGAGAAATTGGGCGTGAAATAGAGATCCACGCCACTTGCCGCGAGGTACCCGCGGGCGATGGCGATTGCTTTCACCGCTTGGTTCACCGCACGCGGACCGATGACCTGCATCTGCGTCTCACCTCTCTCACGGATTCCATTGGCGATCGCGCCGGCGGTTGCTCCGGGGTTCGATCCTGATGAGACTTTTAACATCTTAAATTTCTCCTCTCCTACTTCGCGCTCTCCGTGAACTGGGTTTGTCGAATGACGTTCACCTTGATCTCTCCGGGGTAGCTTAGTTCTTCCTCGATGGCGCGAGCGATGTCGTAGGCCAGCTTCGCCGCCACCTCGTCGCTCGCCCGTTCCGGCTGTACCATCACTCGTATCTCGCGGCCGGCCTGCAGGGCGTACGCCTCATGTACAGCAGGGAACGACCGGCACAACTCCTCCAGGTCATGTAGACGTTGAATGTAGCGCTCGAACGTCTCCTGGCGCGCCCCCGGCCGTGCAGCGGACAGGGTGTCAGCGGCCTGGATAAGAAGAGCGAGGACGCTTTTCGGTTCAATATCTTCATGGTGAGCGGCAATGGCATGGACTACCTCTGGACTCTCTCCGTAGCGACGAGCGAGGTCGGCACCAATTATGGCATGCGGTCCGTCTACCTCATGATCGACTGCTTTGCCAATATCGTGCAAAAGGCCAGCGCGCTTGGCGCTCCCCGCGTTGGTTCCCAGCTCGTCGGCGAGCATCTTGGCGATCAAGCTCACCTCGAGGGAGTGAGAGAGTTGGTTCTGACCGTAGCTTGTCCGGTACTGCAGACGGCCAAGAAGGGTAGCCAGTTCGGGGTGGAGATCGATTCCCAGGTCGAAAGCTGCCTTTCTTCCCTCCTCCTTAATCCGCTCTGCCAGCCGCGCTTTGGCCCGCTGCACTTTCTCCTCAATCTGAGCGGGATGGATCCGTCCATCCTCGATTAGGCGTGTGAGAGCGATACGCGCCACCTCGCGCCGCAGTGGGTGGAAACAAGACAGGACTACCATCTCCGGTGTGTCGTCGATAAGGAGCTCCACCCCGGTCAATGCCTCGAAGGTCTTGATGTTCCGACCCTCGCGCCCGATGATCCTCCCTTTGAACTCCTCTGACGGTAGGGGAACAGAGCTCACCACATTCTCTTCAATATACTCAGAGGCATAGCGTTGAATGGCAGTTGCGATTACGCGCGCCGCCCGCTGCTCCGCCTCCTCCTTAGCCCGGCGCTCAACCTCCTCTACCTTGCGTGAGAAAAAGCGCTGCGATTCGGATTCGACTAGCTTTAATAGGTGCTCCTGTGCGTCCTGTTGGCTCCAACCAGCGACTCGCTCCAGGCGAGCCTTTCCCTCGGCGAGCAAGCGAGTCCCAACTTCCCTTAACTGCTCTAACTCCTCCTCGTCCTTGCGCAGTGAGTCCTCGATTTTTTCCAGGTAGCTTGACTTCTTGCCGAGGCGGTCCTCCCTTCGAAGGATCCTCTCTTCCATACGAGCGAACTCCTCCTCCCGCCGTTTCGAGCGCTCTTCGAGCTCCTCGCGCATTTCTTGCATTTGCTGCCGTGCCTCGAGAAGCTTCTCCTTCTTCAATTGTTCAGCCTCTTCCTTGGCTGCTCTAAGTAGCTCCTCCGCCCTCCTCTTGCGGGGGATGCTTCCCAGGAGGTAACCGAGAGCGAGCGCGGCGAGCAAGCTTACCCCAAGCCCCACATAACCGATCATTCTTTGTCACTCCCCTTCTTCTGCGGGCTTAACATCGTCCATCCAGTGTTTTCATTATACCCTTTTCCCTCCCTCTATATGGAGGGCCGCCGGCAGGAAGAGAAGACTAAATATAAGAGTGAACCCAATCCCGAGAAGAGCGGAGGACCCGAGGAGGCGCAACCCTGGTGTGCGGGCAAGGAGGAGGCTTCCGAAGACAAGCATCGTTGTCAGTGAGGTGACAATCACCGCCACTGCTGTTGTCCGGCCTCCTCGCTCGATTGCGCCTTCAGGATTGAGCGCTCGCTCTTCTTTGTAGCGGTGGAGGATGTGAATTCCATTGTCGACACCGATCCCGATCAGAAGCGGTGAGATCATGATGTTGATGAAGTTGAAGTCGATCTGCAGTAGTCTCATTCCGCCGAGCATCCAGATATAGCCGAGCACGAGCGGTGTCGCTGCAAGCAGGGCACGCATTCCACCGTGCAAGGTGCGCCATAGGGTAAAGGTAATCAGGACGGCAGCTAAGAGCGTGGAGATCAAGAAGTCGCGTTTCATGTAACTTTCTAACTTTTCGCCCACAAGAGGCATGCCAAAGTAGTTGTCGGAGAACGAAGCGGCGAACGTATTGAACTCCTGCAGGTTCTTACCTTGTAAAAGCTGCGGACTCATCCGAGCCCGAATGATGTACTTATCATCGGGAGTGATGTACCCATTGCGGATCCCTTCAGGAAGCCCTTTAAGGATATCCCGTAAGAGGGTCTCGATCGGGGGAAGCTCTCGGATTTGCAAGAGGTTGTTGTCGAGCTCGTGGAGAGCCTCCTTAAGGGCGAAAATAAGCGCTTGTGACTCCTCTAGTTTAAGACGATTCAGCGCCTTTTGGGTTTCCCGTAATTGCCGTTGGACTTCGTTACTGGCAAGGGCGATCTCTACTCTCCCGTTCAGCGCTGCCGCGTACTGAAGTAGTCCGAATTGTGTAAGTAGGGTGCGGATCTGGGTGAGTACTGAGACACGCTCAGTCAAGCTTCGATTAAGGAGGTCAAGCTGATCAATATAGGAGGCAATGTCGAGGCTATTTAAGACTTGCTGTTGCTCGGAAAGGTTGACCGGGAGGAGATCGCGGGCGGACCCCACCCCTTGCACAAAATCGCTTCTCTCTAAGTGCTCCACCACGCGGGTCAATTCTTCCTCGGAGGAAGCGAAGAAGGTAAAGTAGTTTCCAATTTGCGTACTAATCGCACCAAAGTGAGCCAGGATATCATCGAGGACCTCTTGGCTCTCCACTCGAGGGATCAAGTCTTCGCTTGAAAACCGAAAGGATGTATGTGCAGCCTGAAAGGCGACGAAGAAGGTAAGAGTAAGAACGATGACAAAGATCACCCGCCCTTTGGCCGTCACAAATCGGAAGTACCCGGAGAGGTGCGTGGCGTAGTTCACTACTCTCTCCCGCTGGTGCGCGCGGAAGATGAAGTGAGAGAGGGTAACAAGTGCGGGAATGAGGAAGAGGGTAGTAAGGAAGGCGAGGATCACTCCCATGCTGGTAATTGCTCCCATTTCGAACAGCGCGCGTGAGCGAGCGAAGAGAAGGCCGACGAAAACGAGCGCCGTAGTCATTGCTGCAACTAATGAAGCCTCTCCTTTGCGCAGCACTGCGGTGTGAAGCGCTCGATTGAGGGAGATCCCCTTGCTTCGCTCCTCGGCATACCGAGAGATAAGATGAATTCCATAGTCGATCCCTAAACCGAGGACGAGGGCGGGGAGGAATGAGGTGATGAGATTGAACCCGCCCATGGTTAATTTGGCCCACGCCATTGTTAGTACCACGCTGATCAGAAGAGGGATTATGGCAATGATGCTGTAGAAGATCGAACCAAATGCAACAAAGAAGATTAGAACTACCCCTATCGAAGAAATAATCGTAGTCCGCAGCATATCGGCGTTCACGACAGCGTTTGTGGAGGCAGCGAATGCATATGCCCCAGTGATCCCTACGGTCACTCCCAATCGATCTAGATCGACTTGAGCAAGGGCATCCTCCAGGCTCTTCATCACTAGTGTGCAGTAAGCAACACCACGTTGAGCAGGGTAACGCGGTTGCACAGTCATTAGGAGCCTCGTTCTATCACGTGAGAAGACGCCCTCTGGCTCGCGTGAGATCTCCTCAGCGCTAGGGGTGAAGATCTCAGCAAGGCCCCGCACTGCCTCTGTCACCGTTGGAAACGTATCGATCCCGTTGATCGTTCCGAGGATAGTGTCATTGAGGGCGATCAACCCGGCTAGTTCCGCCTCGACATCAGAGGGGTCCTCCAAGTTTCCTGAGCCCAAGCTGCCTCCTGACAGTGCCTGCCCAAACGCCTCACCTACTTTGCGGTAAGCGTCGCTGAGATTGTCGGTGGTCGGTATGAGAGACAGTTCGCCATTGGCGATTGAGTGGCGCGCTAGAGCGACGCTTGACTCAATCTGGGCAAGCTTCTTCTCATCTAGCTGGAAGAGAAGCAGGTACTGGTCGGGTATCTCCGGTGACGGCTCGACGAGGTACGTTACTTCTATGAACTCGGGATTCTCACTTAGACCTTTCGCGATTGCTTCCGCCGCTGCTAGAAGGCGACCTTCTCTATAGTTGTTGATCTGTTGAGTCAACTCCTTGATTCGCGCCCTCTCCTTTTGGGTTGCCTCCTCTTTCCTCTCGAGAGCTTCCAGCTCCTGTTGCGCGGCCCGCATCGTTTCGTCGGATCTATCTTCACCTTCAAGTAGGGTAACAAGGAGGGGGACAAAGTCGCTTTGAGCAAGGTACTGCTCATTTCGCCGGTAGTCGTCGATCAGTGGATCGTTGCTGGGAAGAAGATCGAGGAACGAACTCCGAATTGGTAGATCGGTAACATAATACGCCGCTGTACCTGTAAGGACTAAAGCGATAAAAATGACCCACCAGGCATAATAGCGGCTAATACGGAAAACTGCCCCGAGTATCCTTTCTATGATCGGTCTCATCGTTAGCGCCCGTGACCGGTCAGCTATTCTCCTCGCTAGGGCTTGTCACTTCGATGTTGTAGCCGATCAGTTTTGCGGTCAAGCGAACGTTCTGCCCACCCTTTCCGATGGCAAGTGAGAGTTCGTCGTCAGGGACGAGGACCTTGGCATTGCGGGTCTCCTCGTCGAGTTCGGCCGAGATAACTGACGCTGGCTCTAGACTGTTGCGAAGGAGTTGTTCGACGTCGTCGCTCCAGCGGATTAAGTCGATCTTCTCCCCGGAGAGTTCCCGCGTGACGACCCGCACTCGTGCTCCACCGGCTCCCACGCAGGTTCCGATCGGGTCGACGTTTGGGTCGAGCGACTCAATGGCAACCTTGCTACGGCGCCCTGGTTCACGGGCGATCTGACGGACGACCAATGTCCCCTCTTCGATTTCGGGGACCTCTAGTCGTAGGAGTTGATGGACGAACTCCGGGTGAGCGCGGGAGATGAGAATGCGGGGGTCACCCTGTGTCCGCTCCACACTCACGAGATAAGCACGCAGCCGCTGTCCCCCATGGTAGCGCTCGCCAGGGATCCTCCCCGCATCGGGGAGTAGAGCCTCGGCTTCCCCCAGGTTGACCCAGACGTCCTTTCCCTCGAAGCGGTGAATCGAGCCGCTGATGATCTCCCCCACGCGGTGGATGTACAACTCGTAGACGATTTCCCGCCGTTTATGCGTGATCTCTTGTTTGATCGTCTCCTCGGCCTTCTTAGTGGCGATCCGGCCGAACTTTGCTAGCTCGATCAATTTGCCGTCAATGCAGATGTCACCCGAGTTGTGGTCAATCTCCACCTCTACCGCGGAGTCGGTATGGTACTCCTCCTGATATGCCACGGCAAGCCCTTTGCAAATCGCTTCGTACAGGTCTTCCCGAGCGATCCCCTTCTCTTTGGCCATCTCCTCTAGGGCTTCGATAAATTCAATATTCATGTCGCAGTGGAATCGTTCCTGGTCACTCTCCTTAATTCAGAACGTAGGATTTCCTGGAAGGTCTCCTCGACGTGGGATGATATGGCGTCCATCCTCTCTGTTAAAGTGAGGCGAAAGCCTTTGTACAAAGATCTCTCCACGGACGGAAACCTCCAAACCCTCTTTCATTCCTTGCATAATCTGTAGTATTATACTGCAAGCCCGCACTGACGGACAAATAGCTAAGGAGAGAGCGATGGGGAAAATTGAGCTTAAGGTAGCGGGTGAGGAGGACGGACTTCGCCTTGACCGTTACCTCACCGAGAAAATTAAGGGGATTTCTCGTAGTGAGGTTCAGCGGGCGATCCGTGCCGGATACGTCACAATCGGCGATGTAGCAGCTATCCAGCCGTCGCGTCGGCTTAAAGGGGGAGAGCGGGTCTTGTGGGAGGCACCGGTGCGTTCTCTTCTTACCCCAGTGCGAATCGATCTTGCGATTCTATATGAAGACGAGGATATCGTGGTGGTGGATAAGCCAGTGGGGTTGATCGTCCATCCAGGTGCGGGAGTGAGCGATACCACACTTGTGGAGGGGCTACTCGTTGATCGCTCCCTCCCCCAGGGGGATGATCCGGTCCGGCCGGGGATCGTCCACCGACTGGATAAGGAGACAAGCGGGCTGATCGTTGTAGCCAAGAGCCCTTCTGCCCTTGACTCGCTCAAGGAGCAGTTCGCCACGCGGAGGGTAACCAAGTTTTACCTGACCCAAGTGGAAGGGAAAGTCGTGGAGGAGGAGGGGCGTATTGAAGCTCCGATCGGTCGGAGTCCTAGCTGTCCGAGCCGGATGGCGATCCATCCGCAGGGACGCTCTTCCCAGACTGAGTTCCGAGTCCTAGACAGAGGGAAAGATACGAGCCTCCTCCTCGTGCGTCCGCTTTCTGGACGTACCCATCAGATTCGCGTTCACCTACGCTACGTTGGTCATCCGGTTGTCGGTGATCCGGTGTACGGTCGCACAAGAAAGCGACTCCTGTTGCATGCTTGGCGGATCGAGTTCACCCATCCGGGAAACGGCGCGCGGGTTCGCTTCGAGGCGCCGGTCCCGCCAGAGTTTCCGAAGTATCCTTACCATGAGATTCCGTGGCCCGAATCGCAGTACGTAAGTAGTCAAGTGCAGCGAGATAACTAACCCCGATTGCTGCGTATAGGAAACACACTCTGTACGGATGGATTGGTAAGGGAAGAGGCAGCAACAGGAAGACCATAGCGGCGAAAGTGAGCGCCGCAGCGAGTTTTCCCGGCGCGCGTGCGCCCTGGACCATTCTCGCGCGCATAATAAGAAGACAGAGCGCACCAATGCCTAATCCAAGCTGGGGAACAAGGAACAGAATCAGTGCGAGAAGCGGTATCTCGCCCAAAACGACGAGGGAGATAAAAAGGGAGAGATAAAGCGCTTTGTCCACAGTCGGATCAAGCACTTTTCCCCAAGCGGTAACCTCCCCGCGCCATCGCGCCGCCATCCCATCGAGCACGTCCCCAAAACAGGCAAGTAGGAAGAGCGCTAACACTACTTCCCGCTTGTCAAGAAAGAGGAGAATAAGGATTGGTGGGATCAACGCCGATCTGGCAAGGGTAATCTTGTTGGCGAGCGACATAGCCTTTTCATCTTATTGCCCTTGCACTGCTCATACAAGCTCTCCTTGAACGGTTTTCCTGCGGGCCGGTATAATTCGTTGCACGCATTACCAACAGGGGAGCGATGAGATGAAGAAAAGAGTGGCTATTATGGGCGCGGCCGGCCGGGATTTTCACAATTTTAATGTCTACTTTCGGGATAACCCCGAATACGAAGTTGTAGTGTTCACCGCCACGCAGATTCCCGATATCGAAGGGCGGGTTTATCCCCCCGAACTGGCAGGGGATCTTTACTCACAGGGGATTCCGATCGAGCCGGAGGACGACTTGAAACGCCTGATTGTGGAGCGAAAGATCGATATGGTTGTATTTGCCTACAGCGACGTCTCCAATCAGCACGTGATGGAGCGCTCGGCGATGGTTAACGCAGCCGGTGCCGACTTCCTGTTGATGGGAACGGCTTCCACAATGATCGAACCACAAAAGCCTCTTATCTCAATCACTGCTACCCGGACGGGCTCAGGGAAGAGCCAGACGACGAGGCGGGTATGCAACATCCTCAAGGAGCGGGGGAGGAAATTAGCGGTGATCCGCCATCCGATGCCATACGGAGATTTGGTGAAACAGGTGTGGCAGCGGTTTGAGACCTACGCGGACTTGGACCGTTACGAGTGCACGATCGAGGAGCGGGAAGAATATGAACCGCACATCGACAACGGGACGATCGTATATGCGGGGGTGGATTACGAGAAGATCCTGCGCAAGGCAGAGGAGGAAGCAGACGTCGTCATCTGGGATGGCGGAAACAACGACTTCTCCTTCTACCGATCGGATCTCTCCATCGTCGTAGTTGACCCTCATCGGGCTGGACATGAGCTGTTGTACTATCCGAGCGGGGTCAACCTTCGCACGGCTGATGTTGTAGTGATCAACAAAGTTGATACCGCAGCACTGGAGGACATTCACTTTGTACGAGAGAACGTAATGGCCGCCAATCCCGAAGCAAAGATCATCGAAGCGGCCTCGCCGATTCAGGTGGATAATCCCGCGGTAATCTGCGACAAGCGAGTGCTGGTAATTGAGGACGGACCGACTCTTACCCACGGTGGGATGCAGTACGGGGCAGGAACGATCGCGGCACAGCGGTTCCGAGCACGGGAGATCATCGATCCGCGGCCATACACGGTGGATTCCATCTCCGAGATCTACCGCAAGTACCCCGAAATCGGGCGGCTCCTGCCAGCGATGGGGTACAAAGACGAACAAGTTCGCGATCTTCAGGAGACAGTAAACCGGGTGGATTGTGAGGGAATCGTGATCGGGACGCCGATTGACCTCACGCGGCTGCTCTCGTTTAACGTACCGGTAACGCGGGTTCGCTACGAGCTGCAAGAGATTGGCTCCCCCACTCTCTCTGAGCTGCTGGAAGATTTCTAAAGTTAGGCATACAGGAAGCCAATACATAAGTGCAAACGTCTTGGCTGAGATTCTTTATGAGGAGCCGAGTGTGTCTGCTTTAGTGGGTGCGCAGCGCAAACAAGCCACTGAACAGAAGGCCAAGAACAAAGCCTGCAAGTAGACCAAACAGAACGTCGTTGAAAAGCGCGCCAACGACTGTCCCAATGATAAGTCCCAATGGACCAAGTATAAGGACGTGCCTAGCGCGTGAATGAACAAGCTTGGAAAACATCGTCATCCTTTAAGCACCGTTAAGAACGTCTCAACATTGGGGAACATAGTGAGTCCTTCTGTTTCCTCATAACTTGTCGCTTCACTCTCTTCGTATCCTTAACTTTAAGAATTCATCGTGCACAGCATCCGAAGTGTTTCGATCAGCAAAGATGCCATGGCTGGCCTTTTGCCTTTTCTCAGTCGTTTTCCCCTTTGGTTATCGTATCTTGCGAGCCACACCCTGCTAGACTTTAGATTATGTTGGGAAATGAAGCAAGGGGGCGATTCGTGAAGGTCGTTGTGGAAGGGATGGAAGCGCTGTACAATTATTTAGCGGTAATTATTTACGCGTTTAATCTGATCAGGAGGGTATCCTATGCCGGAAAGACAAATGATGACGATCGACGGCAACACAGCAGCAGCGCATGTTGCCTACGCATTCAGTGACGTAGCTGCGATCTACCCGATAACCCCTAGTTCATCGATGGGCGAGGTAGCGGACAGTTGGGCAGCGCATGGAAGGAAGAATATCTTCGGACAGCCTCTCCAGGTGACGGAGATGCAGTCTGAGGCCGGTGCTGCCGGAGCTGTGCATGGCTCTCTTGCTACCGGTGCACTTACCACGACCTTTACCGCCTCCCAGGGGCTGCTTTTGATGATCCCCAACATGTACAAGATCGCAGGTGAGTTACTGCCGGCTGTGTTCCACGTGTCGGCGCGTGCCCTGGCCGCGCACGCTCTGTCCATCTTCGGCGATCACTCTGATGTGATGGCAACACGGCAAACCGGCTTTGGCCTTCTCGCATCTGCCTCAGTGCAAGAGGTAATAGACCTCGGTTTGGTTGCCCACTTGGCTGCTATCAAGACGAAAGTCCCGTTCATCCACTTCTTTGATGGCTTCCGTACCTCTCACGAGATCCAGAAGGTCGATGTGCTCGGATACGACCAGATGGCAAAGCTCGCACCGTGGAAGGAGATTGAGGCCTTTCGTCGTCGGGCGATGAACCCGGAGCACCCGCACCTACGTGGTACGGCTCAGAATCCGGACATCTACTTTCAGGGGCGCGAGGCGGCCAACCGGTATTATCTGGCAGCTCCACAGATCGTGGCCCAGCTAATGCAGCAGGTGAGTGAGCTCACCGGACGGGAGTATCACCTGTTTGATTATGTAGGCTCGCCAGAGGCAGAAAGGGTTATTACTCTAATGGGCTCGGCCTGTGACGTTGCTGAGGAGGCGGTGAACTACCTCGTGAGTCAAGGGGAGAAGGTCGGTCTGGTGAAGGTTCGCCTCTATCGCCCCTGGTCGGCGGAGCACTTCCTAGAGGCCCTTCCCGCGAGTGTCAAGCGGCTTGCTGTACTCGATCGGGCCAAGGAATCGGGGAGCCAGGGCGAACCGCTCTATAAGGATGTGTGTACCCTTTACCAGGAGCGCGGTGAGGCCCCGCTCGTCGTCGGCGGTCGCTTCGGCCTTGGGTCGAAGGACTTCACTCCAGCGATGGTCAAAGCGGTGTTTGACAACCTCGCTTCCGAGTCGCCGAAGAACCATTTCACAGTGGGGATAGAGGACGACATTACACACACCTCGCTCCCCGTAGGAGAGGAGATCGACGTTGCCCCTGAAGGAACGATCCAGTGCAAGTTTTGGGGGCTCGGAGCCGATGGGACTGTTGGTGCGAATAAGAACGCGATCAAGATCGTCGGTAACAACACAGACCTCTACGCTCAAGGCTACTTCGCTTACGACGCGAAGAAGTCTGGCGGGATCACCATGTCCCACCTGCGCTTCGGCAAGGAGCTGATCCATTCCCCGTACCTGGTCAATAGTGCGGATTACATCGCCTGTCACAATCCGGCGTTCGTGAACAAATACGATCTTCTCGCCGGGATCAAGGACGGGGGGACATTCGTTCTTAACTGTCCCTGGACCAACGATGAGCTTGAGCAGCACCTTCCTCCTGCACTTAGGCGAACCATTGCAGAGAAGCACCTTAAGTTCTATACGATCGACGCGGTGAAGCTCGCCGGGAAGGTCGGTCTAGGCGGCCGGATTAACATGATCATGCAGACCGTCTTCTTTAAGCTCGCCAAGGTTTTGCCGGTCGATGAAGCGGTCACCCACTTGAAGGAAGCGATCGTCAAGGCGTATGGCAAGAAGGGGGAAAAGATTGTCCGGATGAACTACGCCGGGGTTGATGCCGCCCTAGATAACCTGGTTAAAGTGGACGTCCCTGCAGGATGGGCTAGCGCCCCTTCCTCTGGGGGAGAGGCACCCTCCGATCCAGAGTGGGTTCTCAAGGTTATGCGGCCAATGAT
>JAUWYG010000128.1 GCA_030615945.1 Candidatus Bipolaricaulota bacterium
CAAATCATTGACCTTGAGGATCTGCTGCTCGTCTGCCGACGGGCGGAAAAGGGGTGGGAACCCTGCGGGAACCCGATCAAGGACTCCATGACGACCAAGATTCGGCCAAAGACTAAAAACGTCGTGGCGATCCTCTACGCCCCTGCTGACGAGCCTTCAACCTCTGTCGAACGTTGGGCCACGCGTTACGCCGAGCTACTTTCAACACACTGCCAGGCAGAGGTAACGGGTTTCAAGGTGGTTATCCCGTGAGCCACGAAGCTTGACCGGAGATGCTGCGCTCAGATCCCCTTGGATCAATGACAGCTTCATGCTTTGCCAGGTATTGTACTGGCAACCCTGGTTGCACGCTGGCGAATCTCGGAGGCGAGCCTCGCTTGCCTAGTGCGATCCGCCGTGAAACACGATGATGAAATTGCGTGTATATATGTAAAGAATTCGTACGGGGGCGATATCGATGAGGAGCCTTACCTACAGAAGTCTGTTTGTTCTGTTCACAGTTGTGCTTGTTGGCTTTGTCTCGTTTGGTACGTTCGCCGACGGGGTAATCATACCGGATCACCCGGAGCACGGCTGGTTGACGATCGTCTACCACCGCGTGCATGTCGAGATCCGCGACGGTGTGGTCACCACCCACGTGGATCAACTATTCCGCAACGATACGCATCGGGACATCGAGGGGCGGTACGTGTTTCCGCTTCCACCGGGAGCACTCGTCTCAAGCTTCTCAATGTGGGTCGACGGCGAGGCTTTGGAAGGGCGCATCCTAACCGCGACTGAGGCACGCGAAATCTACGAGGACTACGTGCGTCGAGCGCTCGACCCTGCGCTTCTCGAGTACATCGGGCGTGACACGCTCGCGGCGCGGATCTATCCCATCCCCGCCAGTGGGGAGCGGCGCATCGAGATTGCCTACACCGAGCTTCTCCAGGCCGATCAGGGGGTGTACCGCTACCGGTATCCGCTGGACACTGAGCGGTTCTCGGCCCAGCCACTCGAGCACGTGAAGATCACCGTTGATCTTGAGACCAAAAGCCCGCTTCGCGCTGTCTACTCACCGACTCACGGCCTGACGGTCAACCGGGTGGACGAGCACTCAGCAACGGCGGTCCATGAAGACAACTACATCCTTCCAAGCATCGATTTCCTGCTTTATTACTCGGTGTACCCCGAGCAGATGGGGATGACGCTTCTCACCTACCGCGCAGGGGATGATGACGGCTACTTCCTGCTTATCCTCACACCGCAAGTCAAGAGCGATACAAAAGCGGTGATTCCCAAGGACCTCGTGTTGATACTCGATCAGTCAGGAAGCATGAGTGGCGAGAAGGTCGAGCAGGCCAAGCAGGCCCTGATTTTTATCCTCGGTAATCTCAACCCAGAGGATCGCTTCGCGGTGATCGTGTTCAGCGACATCGCGGAAGCATTGCACGAAACACTCATGCCTGTGACGGCCGAATCGATGGGAAGCGCTATCGCTTGGGTCGAGCGGATCGAGGCGGGCGGTGGGACAAACATTGATCAGGCTCTCACACTGGGGTTATCCATGTTTGAGGAAAGAGAGCGAGCGCGGTTTTTGGTGTTCTTGACCGACGGAGAGGCTACAGTCGGTGAGATGGACACGCTGAGAATCGTCGAGCACGCCACGGCGGTAAACGACACCTCCGCAAGGCTGTTTACCTTTGGTGTGGGCTACAACGTCAATACCGTGTTGCTCGATCGGCTAGCGCAGGAGAACCGCGGCACAACTGCCTACGTGCAGCCAGGTGGGAATTTGGAAGTGATCCTCTCAAGCTTCTACAGCAAAATCGCCTCGCCGGTGCTCTCCGACCCGCAGATCGACATCCCAGCAATCGAGGCGTACGATAGCTACCCGCGCGTGTTGCCCGACGTGTTCCGTGGGAGCCAGCTTCTACTTGTGGGGCGGTACCACAGCTCCGGAGGGACGACGATCGAACTGACAGGGGACGTCGAGGGAGAGACCCTGGCGTACGCCTATCAAAGGAGCTTCCCCGAGGTGTCGCTTGATGCCTCGTTCCTGCCCAGGCTGTGGGCCGGAAGGAAGATCGCCTCCCTTCTCGATCAGATCCGCTTCTACGGCGAGAGCGACGAACTTATCGATGAGGTCATCCACCTAAGCAAGCTCTACGGGATCATCACCCCATATACGTCGTTCCTCGTCGATGAATCCAAGGACTACTCCGCAGAGGAAATGGCCGACGCCCTGGGTGCAGCGGCCGCACCGGCAGTAGGAGCACAGGCAGTAAAAGGCTCGGCAGCACTCAGGACCTTGGCTGAAGGCGAGACCGTCCAGCCTGTTTGGGAAAGCGTACGCGTCGTTGATGACCGGACGTACTTTATGCAGGACGGGATCTGGACAGACAGCACCTACACCGATCAGGAGACGATCGACATCGTCACCTATAGCGGTGCCCACTTCGACCTTGTTTCAGTAGTCCCGTGGATCGCTCCGCACCTGGCGTTGGGGGATAACGTGATCATCAGGGTCGGTGAGGTGTACGTGCGGATCGGCGAGACCGGTCTGGAACAGCTGACCGAAGATGTCATCGCGCAGCTTGAGCAAATAGAGGAGCGATAGGCAAGCCACCCCTCCCTTCGATGCCAGCATCTACTCGCATCGCGGGAGGGGTTGCTTCTTGCTTGCCCTTCGACCGCCAGCTTCAAGGCCAAGCCAGCGCTGTTACCGATCCCATTTGAATTCCTTACATGGCGTAAGGCGTGGGAAGTTTTATAAAAGACCTCCGCTTTATACCCTAAAGCTTGCTTAAGGGGTTCTTTACTCTCATCGACGATGTTAAACCCGTGTGCCCTGACATCGGCCATCTCCCAGTAGGGTACCTGATAGAGCCCAATGGGAAAGAAGAGCTCGCCATTGATCCTCATCGCACCTGTCTCATCGATGGTGACGATCGCCTCGGTACTACCCGGTGTCGGAGAAGCTATTAGCACCGTACCGGTCGCCATCACAATCAGAAGAATAAGAGCCGGAATACTCACTACCGCAAATCGCCTTGTCATATGCCCCCCCTTCTTTCCTCGCCTCACCTACAAAGCTATGGCGCTGGGACAAAAACCGCGATCCCTCAGTCGGACGCCGCTGTTGGATCTTGATTTTCGCCTTTGTTTCGCTCCTGCTTGAGAAGCTCTACTTTCGCTTCCCCACCGCCGCGAGGTAGATGACGAACTGCTCGACCCCATCGAGTCCGAGGAGTTCGTTCATCGCATCATCTGAAAAGGCTCCGATGGCGCAGGCACCCGCCTCGATCGCCTCGGCAGCGAGGTATAGGTTCTGGCACACGTGCCCGGCATCGAGGTGCATATACCGGTAACCTCGCTCCCCGTAGCGCCATGTCGTGCGGTATGGGACCGCCGTCCAAACGAAGGTGACCGCACTTGCCGCAACCGACTCCTGACCCAAACAGGCCCCGACCATCCTTTTTACAATATCGGGCTTCGAGGCGAGTTTGATCAATCGGTGATCGCACGCCAGGAACCGATAGAGACCAAGTTGCAACCCCTTGACCCGATTGACAAGCAGGAAGGTTTCAAAGGGATGGCGGGCACCGGCCGAGGGGATCGTCCTGTACGTGGCCCTACGGGGTACGACCTTCCTAACCCCTTGCGTGCACCACAACAGATACGAGAGCTCCTCCGCAGTAAGTAATTGCGTGGAATAAGTGCGCAGGCTCTGGCGGGCCTCGATCACATCTCTTAA
>JAUWYG010000084.1 GCA_030615945.1 Candidatus Bipolaricaulota bacterium
GCCAACGACGACGATGGCCATACCAATTATTGGAACGGTCCCCAGCCTATCTCCAAGAAGTAACCACGCCCAAAACGCAGTCACGAGTGGCGAGAGACTGAGGACAACACTCACCTCGAGCGCGGCCAGAGCCCTCAGGACATGATTGAAGAGGAGGTATGCAGCGGCTGTGTTGACGACGGACAGGATTGCAATGATAAGCCACATCCTGAGCGATATGCTTGGAATTCCTTCCATCGAAAGGGCTACCGGAAGAAGTATCACCCCGCCGATCGTGAGAGGAACGGCGGTCAAACAGAGTGTGTCCACAACTCGGTCCCTTGCGAGTTCTCTTCCTATGACGCTGAACGACGCGATCCCAACTAATCCTACCGCGACAAGACCTATACCAAGTGGCTCACCGGGCTGGAGGCCTGGCATAAAGAACAACACTCCACCACCAATGACGGTCAACACACCCAAGACTTGCCACCTGGTGGGCGCTTCCTTGAGCCAAACAACACTCGCTCCGAGAACAAGCAACGGGATAACGTTCAACAGGAGGGAAGCTGTTGTGGACGGAATGTACTTCACTCCCCAGAAAAGCGCGCCGTTGCCCACAACATAGAAACTGATACCAACGATGATAAGTCGGCGCCATACAGAACGGGGCAGACGGGTTGTCCTCAGTCGGCGAAATGCAAAGGGAGCAAGAAGCAGAGCCGCAAGCATGAAACGGAGACCGGACACTGTGAGTGGGCCGACGTTGCGTACTGCTTCTTGTGCAAGCACAAGCGTTGAGCCCACGATCAAGGAAAGGAGTACCGCCTTGCCTATAGGTAAGAAACCACCCAGTTTGGTTGGGCTTATCAAAGCGCCTCCTCCTGTCCTTGGTAGCGAGAAGTATAAGCGATACCAGCGCTCAGGAGCGCGCTGTACTAATTCTCAGCGAGCAGCAAGAACCGTTTCCGGCAAGCGGATTGCCGACGGTGACGATAGCAGGAAGATTTTCGAGGAGTTCCCTAGAGCTATGGCTCCAGAGTAGAGAGGGCGCACGGACGCAACCGGCAAGAATCACGAGGAACCTTCGCCCATACACCTCCCGGCGCAGCTTCGCAACAAAAGAAGCCGGGGGTTGCGATAGCCAACCCGGTCACTGACTAATTTGCCAAAAAGCAGCTCACGGGATACCTAACACCCTTTTCGTAATCGTCTATAGAGCACCCAAGAGCACCGCCAGGGGGGATGGCCCCTATTAGTCCTAGTGCGATCAGTAGGTACACCAGCCAAGGATGGCCACAATCACTGGATTGATGTTTATGCATAGGTGATAACTATGCTCGTTTTTATTGTGGTGAGGAGGAGGAAGAGAGGATGAGATCTTAATGAATACACTCGCCATTCTGCTTGCCCTAGGAGCCTCTATTTGCTGGGCTTTGGCTATGATCCTAGCTAAGATCGGACTAAAATGGATGGGCCTCGTTTCCTTCGCTGCCATTCGTCCGTTATTCGCGCTGTTGTTCATCGTCCCCTACGGGCTGTTGACCTCGGGCTTCCATCATACTGGATTTGGCATTGTGGGCATTGCAGTCCTAGCTGGCTTCCTTGATGCGTTCGTTGGCAGCCTGCTCTTTTTGGTTGCCATTAAGAGAAGCCCCGCACACAAAGCGAGCACGTTAGCACTCACCGCCCCATTCTGGGGACTTGTTGCCGCTGTTCTCTTTCTTGGGGAAAGACCACAATTAGTTGTCTATGTTGCAGCTGTTCTGGTTATTTCGGGTGCTTATTTCCTGGCTGGCGGCCGAGACGCGGCTAGCTCAAACGATCCAACGTTGTCGGGCATCCCGCTTGCCCTTGCAGCTGGAATCTTGTGGGGGGTGACAATCGTTCCGGCGAAATACTGCCTTAGCCATGGAATGACTCCCATCGCCTACACACTGATCGGGGTCGCCACCGCCGGGGTCAGCTGGGGTCTCATCGCAATTATCTACAAGAGCACAATACGGCCCCTACGTTATTCTTGGCGTGGCCTGGGAATCGCCTTACTCACCGCGTTCACCAGCTTCTTCCTTGGCTCAATCCTTTGGCTCTCTGGTCTTAAGCTCGCTCCGGCTAGCTTGCTTGCGCCCGTTAATGGGACGATGCCGCTCTTTGCTTTTCTGTTCAGTGTCCTCCTCTTGCGTGAACGTCCCTCTGCTCGTTCTACCCTTGGCGTATTACTGGTATCTGCTGGAGTGTTTCTCGTTGGCGCTTTTGCTTAGAAACACTCTTGGAAGAAACGATACTTCTTGGATTTATGCCTTTCCTCATTGCCTTCACTTTGTACAAGCAGCTCTGACCTGCTACCCGAATTTCGGACCAATTACAATGTTAGGCCTCTGCAATACTGCCAAAGGCTTCGACTTACTCGGGGGCCACGCAACACAAGATCGCTCTTGTAGCGAAAGTCGGCTCAGGTGCCTGCTCAACACAAGATACTCTTTTGATGCAAGAGTTCGCTATAGATTCCCGAGGAGATAAACGTTAACCTCATCTCGGAAGGGACTTCGAGTTGACTCATCCAATAATGGCCTCGTACACTGAGGAAGGTGAGTTATATGCAGAAATTTGTGTGCCCAGTGTGCATCAAGGTCGTCGCTCCTGGTGATGAGGCAACATGCAAGACCTGTGGCGCGAAACTACTGGAAGTATCCGAGACCCTGCTCGCAACCATACCCGACCGGCCCGGTGCACTAGCCGAACTTTTACAGAAAATTGCCCAAAAGGGCATCAACCTCAAATCCCTTCGTGCGGTGCCCAAAGAGGGTGACATGGCACTTGCCTTCTTCTCCGTTGACCGCGCTGAGGAAGCGCTAACGATTCCCGAAGTGGAACGGCTTGAGGATCTTCCTATCTCTTTCCAAGAGGACTCTTCTGAACAACAGTAACAGAGCGTTCAAAAGAGAACCCCGATTTTCCTACTTGGTAGCGGGATATACCCTTTTGGGAAGCCAAAGCTCAGTCAGGATAGCTACGCCTGAAGGGCCTTGGTCCGGCAGCCACGGTTAGCTAAGTCCCTTCTGGTACTGGATGCAGCTTGCAGGCGAAGATGCACTCCCTATTTAAGGGTTCGAAAGCAGTCCTCTATCTAAGGGGTAGAGGTATCCTGTTACCCTTGCTTATCTGGTCGTACGGGGGCACAAAGTCCGACACTCTCAAATAGACGGGGTAGTATCGTTCTCGCGACGGGGCGAAGGAGAAGACCGGTGGGTGCTGGCCGCCAAGCCTTCATATCTGGTGGGGACAGCATAAAATGAGAAGAGACCCGCCGCGCGTTTTCTTTTTCCGGACCCTCTTTTTAGGGAACGTCTCAGCTTGGTTGACAACACAAAATTTCCGACTACACTTCGTCAATCCATTTTGGAGAGCCGGTTGATATTGGGACGTTGAATCAAGCGCTTTTTAAAGCGCGATGGAGAGTCAGTGGGGGATCAAAGATGCGAAGTTCGCTTAGAAAGTGGAGGGCAGAGGCCGAACCCTGGTACGCCGCGATCGGGTTGGCGAACCTCGTCATGGGAACATCCTCCATTCTTATTCCGTTGATGATCGCTCAGGTCCTCCGGCGCTCCGTGGGGGATGTGGGGCTCCTTTCCAGTCTGGTAAGCCTGGTGGGGGTTATCGGCAGCCTCGTCTGGGGAAGGCTCTCAGATGCTGCTCACCGGCGCAAGCCATTCGTGGTTCTGAGCTTCGCTGCAGTGAGCCTTGGTTTTGCGGGGATTGCCCTTTCCCAATCCTTCCGGATGGTTCTCCTCTTCAATATGATCCTCAACTTCTTCTGGGTCGCCAACGCTGCGGTCAGTGTCCTTATTGTGATTGAGAATCGGCAGGAGTCCCTCTGGGAGAAGAAGATAGGACACCTAAACCAGATTGGCGCCCTCGGCTGGCTCACCGGCCTTATCTTTGGAAGCCTTGCCCTGGCGGTAGTAAGTTCGCAGATTGGGGAGATAACGGCGATCCGCATCCTCTTTTTAATCCTCGCCCTTGGTGGGGGTGTGGCGAGCCTTTTTGCCCTCCGGTTGATCCCGCGCACTACCCCAAGGTTCACCCAGCGGAGGTTTAGGGGAGTGATCATCGCCCTGGGGAACTTCTTGGTCGAGCGGGCGCGGTTCGGCCCGTTCCATCTCTACCATCGCTTCAACCCACGGCGACTCCCCACGCTTCTGTGGGGGGAGGAGGGCTTGCGGCCGGAAACGAAACGATTCTTGCTGGCAACGCTTCTTGCCTTTACTGCGATTGGATTCTTCGCTGTGCCGTTGCCGCTTCTCCTCTCGCAGCGGTTTGTGCTTCCCTCATCCACAGTCTTTTTATACTTCGTGGTGCTAAACAGCGGAGTGGTGTTGGCCTACCCGCTTGCCTCTCGGCGGATCAAGCGGTTGGGGAACAAGGCGGTTCAGCAATGGGCGCTCCTAATGCGTCTGGGGCTGTTTGTCGCCGCGGCCCTGTACCTCACGCTTTGTGCGGTGGCTCCGCCGACGCCGGTGCTTGTGCTGTTCTTCCTCGGTATCGGCGTGAGTTGGTCCTACTTTCAACTCTCCGGGGTGGCTCTTGCCTCCCGTCTGGCCAAGCCTAAGTACCGCAGCCAGACACTCGGGCTGTACAATGCCATCGCCGGGTTGGGGATGATCGCTGCCGGAGTCTCTAGCGGATTGTTGGCCGAGCGTGTTGGTTACCAGGCAACCTTCGCAGTAGCAGCGATCCTCCTTGTCATCTCCTTGATCGTCCTTCACCGACTCCCCGCCCCTTCTTCTCTTCCCGAGCTCGCATCTTGCCCAAAAAGGGGAGCGCCCCGCACGGGGAGAGAGGTTGTCCAACAAGCCCAACAATCGCATCGCCCCAAGAACTGCACGGAACCCAACCGATCCAAACGCTCTTAGGAAGCCAGGAGTCCAAGAACCAGACAGTTCTTAACGATGAGTTAGTACCTTGAGTTCAAAGACTTTTAGATTATCCTGGATTCCTGGTTTCCTTATAGATTCTAACTCAGTGGTCCTGAGGTGCGGGCGATAAGTGCAAAATCTGGGATCAAATCAAAGCATTATCCTCGTAATATAATGAGTAAACGGCCGCAATCGGTGAGGTCGGTGAATGATGGACAGACTAGCGAGGATGCACAGTGCAGAGCATGTTTTGACCGCTGTGATGCGCCAGATGTTTGGCTCACCGCGTAACCTTGAGATGCACCTCGGGGAAAACAAGTCAAAGTGCGACTACTCCGTCCCGCGAGCTCTCACCCCGGAGGACATGAGAACAATTGAGGAGTCCGTGAACGCGGAGATTAGAAAGGATCACCCGATCACCGTGCAGGTGCTTCCCATCGAAGAGGCACAAGCCATCTACGACCTGGCGAAGGTCCCCAAGGATGTAACAACGGTCCGGATTGTCCGCATCGGCGACCTCGACGCTACCCCCTGTGTCGGGGAGCACGTCGCCCACACGCGTAAGATCGGGTGCTTCCGCATCAAGAGCTACACGATGAAGGAAGAAGGGACCGTTCGCCTCCGGTTTACAGTGGAGGATTGATCTTAGGAACCGATCGTCGAACGATACAAGAGATAGGGAATTGAGAGGAAGAGTTCGTCGGAAGCTAAGAACGTCTCACGCCGGCTTCCCGAACAACCAGGTGACAGGACCGCTCTTTCGCTCAACAATGGTGAAGCAGTGCATTCTCCGCATAATGCACCAAGCCCACCAATACGCCCCTCGCACCGCTCTCCCGTGGACACAGTGATCGCAAGGAGCTTCTCCATCGCCTCATTTGGGCGAAGGATGAAAAGGACGAGGTCGGGTGGAAACGGCATCTTTGAGAGAGGAAAATAGACGAAGACGCGCTTTCCAAACGGCAGTGCAGTGAGCGTTGCGATGAACTGCCGTGCCACCTCCGTGTCCATCGCCTCACCCCAGGAAACGAGGGTGCTCGCGAGGGCGTCAATGGTCTGCTCATCCGGCGTGTCGATTCCCAGGTTGAATCGCGCGAGTGGGCAGGTGATGTCCTCACCTCCTGCCCAGATGATCTTGCCCTGGCGGGCTTCACCGACAAAGGTGCAGTGCCGTCCCGAGGCATCGACATGGTCAACCCCAAGCGGGAGGTGATCCAAGACTGCGATTCCGACCGTATTGACCATCAAATCTTAACCTCGCTTCCCACTTTGATCGCAAGGTATCTCTTGCCAAAGGTCCTTTCTAGGAGTTCCATCGCTCGCTCACCGGTACAGTGACACGG
>JAUWYG010000043.1 GCA_030615945.1 Candidatus Bipolaricaulota bacterium
CCTGTAGCTCGGTGCAGATATGCTCAGGGCAGCGATGGCATTTCTCGACGGAGAGAAAATAGGAGCGCCAATTCCATAGGTACCCTGAATGACCTCCCCATCGCTCTTGGCAAAACCCTGCTCCTTAATACTTGCAAGTTCATCCTTCAACAGATGGGGATTGGTGATTGTTGTCTTGGAAAACTTAGTAAGTCCTACTCGTTTGATGATTTCGTCCTGTTCCTTTGGATCAAGATAGGCCAAGAGAACCTTTCCGGAGGCTCCGGCGTGCAGTGGGAAGGTTGCACCACGCTCGTGGGAAACCCGCAGAGCATGATGTCCCTCCACTTTCTCAAGACAGACGCCTTCCTGCTTGCGCAGGCTGGAGAGGATAACAGTCTCCCCTGTTTTGTCTGACAGTCGCTCCATCAAGGGGAGGGCGATCTGTTGAAGAGGCCTTCCTGAGATACTTCGTGCAAGCTCCAAGATCTTTGCACCGAGACGGTAGTCCCCCTCTTTTGTGTCTTCTTCGATTAAGCCGTGCACCTTCAAGGCGGAGATGTACCGGTAGGCTGTGCTTTTAGGAAGACCGAGCCGCGATGCGATGTCGGCAACACTCAGAGAAGGGTTTAGTTCACCAAACAGGGTCAAGATTCTTACGCACTTTTCCAGCGTTTTCATGGTGCTCACATCTGGGCGCTGTTCTCGTATTATGAGAACATAATCCCATTATGTGAGTAAAGACTAGCCGACCGATCGCTCAATGTCAAGGGTCAAGGACGAAGAAAAAAGCGCACTGCATTAAAATAGCAGTGCGCCTTGATGGCCCAATCTTTAATGTTTCCTGTTTGTCACTTCTGCTGAGCAGTGTAGGTGAGAAGGCCCCCTGCTTTTATCATCTTAATTTCGCGCGGGGAGAGATCGTGATGCACCTTGAGCTTGTCGTCCTTTGTCTTGTTAATCAATACCAAATCACCACTTAGCTTAGAAACATCAAGGTGTAACTGGTCCCCTACCTCCAAGCGGTCGGTATCACATAGGAAGGGAATGATCCCCACATTGATCAGGTTAGCGCGGTGAATGCGGGCGTAGCTTTTTGCAAATACCGCTTTGATCCCGAGCTGCCACGGGGCAAGGGCAGCGTGCTCGCGCGAGGAACCCTGACCGTAGTTATCCCCGCCAACGATAAACCCGCCGTTCTTCTCTTGCGCACGGGCTGCGAAGTCCTTGTCCTCGTAGTAGAAAGTAAATTTGGCGATTTCAGGGAGGTTTGAGCGCAGGTGCTGAGTGAGTGGCCCGGCCGGGAGGATGGCGTCGGTCGATATCCCGTCCCCGAGCTTGATTAAAACCTCCCCTTCGAGAACTGAAGAAAGAGGTTTCTGTGGCTCAAGCGCCACGATGTTCGGTGCGCGGTGGACATCCACTCGCTCGCCAGCCGGCTCGAGGATGAGGTAGTCATCGACGGTGAGGTGATCCACCTTGACCTTGACCTCGGGCAGCTTACAGGGATCGGCGATCTTTCCCGCCAGCGCCGATGCCGCGGCGACCTCGGGTCCGCACAGGGCGATCTTGCCGAACTTACTGCCACCTCGGCCCTTCCAGTTGCGATTCACCGTGCGAAGCGACAAGTGCCCGTACCCGGGGACGAAGCCAATCCCAATACACGCATTGCAACCAGGCTCGATCATCCGCACTCCGGCCTTGGTGAGGGCAAGGAAGCTTCCGTCTTCCATTAACATTTCCCAGGCCTGTCGCGACCCCGGCGAGACGATCACATCAATTGCAGTGGATACGTGTTTCCCTTTAAGCACCTCCGCGGCCACCTTCATATCGTGGTAGCTTCCATTGGTGCAGGAGCCAATGTACACCTGGTCGATCTTCGTGCCCACGACTTCGTCGATGTCGTGGACATTGTCCGGCATACCGGGCATGGCTACCAATGGCTTCAACTTGGAAAGGTCGATCTCAAGGGTTTTGTCGTAGTTGGCTCCCTTGTCGGGCGCTAATTCCACCCAGTCGCCTCCTCGTCCCTGCATCGCCATGAACGCCTCGGTCACCTTGTCCGAAGGAAAAATGGATGACGTCGCACCGGTTTCGGTGCACAGATTCGTGATTGTCGCGCGCTGGGGAACGGAGAGGGTTTTCACCCCGGGGCCTGCAAACTCGATGAAGTACCCGACCCCGCCCTTCACCGAGATTCGCCGCAGGATCTCCAAAGCGACGTCCTTTGCCGAGACTCCCCACGACAGCTTGCCGGTGAGCACGACTCGCATCATCTTGGGAACGGTCAGGTAGAAGGGCCCTCCTCCCATCGCCACGGCGACGTCAACCCCGCCGGCGCCGATGCCAAGCATGCCCAGGCCGCCGGCTGTTGGGGTGTGAGAATCCGAGCCGAGCAGGGTCTTGCCGGGGACCCCGAACCGTTCGTAGTGAAGCTGGTGGCAGACGCCGTTTCCGTTCTTCGAGAACTTCGCCCCGTAGTGCGAGGCGATCGTTTGAAGAAAGATGTGATCGTCGGTCGACTCTCCCTTGAACCCTAACGATGTGTGGTCGCTGTAGGAGACGACGAGTTCGGCCTTCACCCGTTCGAGGCCGAGCGATTCGAACTCCAACCACGCCATCGTTCCTGTGGAGTCCTGAGTCAAGCAGTGGTCGATGCGGATGCCCACCTCCACGCCTTTCTCCAAAGCTCCTTCTCGCACGTGTCGTGAAAGGATCTTCTCCGTCATTGTTTTGGGCAATTAAATCACCTCACAGATATGCCGCGATTATACCCACCCCCACTGCGACTGCAATGACAGTTATCCGCTACCACGATCTTAACAAGCCGAAACCTCCATCGGGCATAGCAGGAGGCTATTTTTTACCAACGTTAAGAAAGCACCTTCTAGCCATGCTAGACAAGCGCAGCAGCGGTCCTCCCGGAGCGCACTGCCCCTTCGATCGTGGATGGCCAGCCGGTCGCCGTGTAATCCCCGGCAAGGAATAGTCCGTTGATCGGCGTCTTAGCTTCGGACCGTAGCGCCTCGCTTCCTGGGGTGGGAAGGAACGTTGCGCAAGGATGCTTGATCACCAAGGCGTCGAGGAGCTTCGCGGTGCGGACGGCTGGAAAGAGTTCTTTAAGCGCGGCGAGGAGTTGATTCCAAATCTCTTCATTCGGATGGTTTATCAAATCTCGCGCCGCGCTTTGTGAAAGGACGACATGAGTGGGTCCCTCTTTGCCCTGAATACGGCTTACGTCAAAGACCGCCTGCACCGGAGAATCGATCACAACCAAAAACGGCTCCTCCATCACGGGGCGGTCGAACCAAAGGTGCAGGTTGACGATCGGCGAGAAGCGAATCTCTTTTGCCCTGGCAAAGTATCCGTTCTCAGCGACCGCTCGTGGGAGGAGGGGAAGAAGATCGTGCGGTGGGACTGCAGCGATGACGCAGTCAGAGTCGATCCTCTCCCCGCTTACGAGCTTCACCCCGCGTGCCGCCCCCTTCTCGATAAGAATCTGCGCGACTTGTGCATTTAATAGGACTTCTCCTCCCCGCTCAGCGAGGAAGGAAATCGCACGAGAAAAGAGGTGCGAGAGAGGAACCGTGAAGAGCCCCATGTCAGCTCCATGCGGCTTTAAAAACCCCTTCTTGAAGATCATCCCAGCGGCGCGGGCACTCACCGCATTGGGACGCTCGTTCAGCGTAGCAATACAGATCGGTTCCCACAAACGTGCGATGGCGTTTTTCCCCTGCCCGTGGCAGCGGAGCCAATCGGCGAACGTTCGGCCCTTCTGCGGGTCGTGTACAAGGAGGAAAAGGCCGGCACGCAGCACGGCGATCCGCTCTCTGTAGGAGAGCGGGCGATATCTCATCAGGCTTGGTAGGAAGTGAAGCGGGCCGGGGAGGGGTGCTGAGGAAAGGAGGGAGCGCTTCGATCCACAAGCGATCGGGATTGCCAGACGCTCTTGAAAGGAAACAGACCTCTCCATCCCAAGCTGATGCACCAGGTCGATCGTCTCCGTACAGCAGCGCATGAGGATGTGGTACCCATAGTCAACCTCTTGCCTCATGCGGTGATGGAAGAACGAGGCGGCGCGCCCGCCCAGGCGTGGAGCCCGTTCAAGGAGAAGGATCCTCTTCCCTCGTTCGGCGAGGGTGCAGGCAGCGGCGATCCCAGCTGCACCACCCCCGATAATAACGACCGGTTTCATCGCAGGAACGCCCGGATCCAGGTACGCAGGGTGAGGGCGAGTTTCTCTCTTGTTGAGAGCGAGACGCGCGAGCTGAAGACATCGTAGCCTTGCTCTTCGATCCGCTTGAGAATCCGGGAGTAGATCGCAGAAAGGAACATGGGGCAGCCGCGCGCGTGGCGTGGAAGGTAGGAGAGGAGCTTCTCCCCTTCGCACAGGTAGCCACGGGCCCGCTCGATCTCAAACGCGATCAGTGCCCGCACCTTTTCATTGGTCACGCTGGCGCGCAGCATCTCTTCGGTGACACCGAAGTGTTCAAGATCCTCGCCCGGAATGTAGACTCGCTCCCGGTGCATATCCTCCGCGACATCACGCACGATGTTCGCTAGTTGCATCCCCAACCCGAGCGCCTCTCCAAACTTGTGAGCTTCCTCAGGGAGCCCCCGTCCACGGCGGTGAGCGAGGATTGGAAGAACGGAGAGACCGACCGCAGAAGCGACCAGGTGGCAGTAGAGGCGAAGGTCGGTGAACGTCTCGTAGCGGAAAACGGTGAGGTCCATCTCCACCCCGTCGATCACCAAAGAGAGGTTTTTCGGATCGACCGAGAAACGGACGGTGGTATCGAAAAGGGCGTAATCGACCAGGGTTTGCGGCTCGCCCGCTGTCACCGCGGCCAATCGTTTGCGGAGGCGGGTGAGCGCGTTGATCTTCTCGACCAAGGGGGTGTCACCGTCGGCGATATCATCGGCCTCGCGGCAGAACGCGTAGATCGCGTAGATCGCACGGCGTTTCCTCCTCGGGAGGGTGATAAAAGCGAAGTAGAAGTTCTTCGCCTCCCGCCGGGTGATCCTCGAGCAGGCGTCGTAGGCCGCCCTAAGCTCGCGATTCATGCTTTCATCTCCTCATGCTGTGGGTAGCGGGTAGCAACCTCGTAGCGTCGGGTTTTGTGTCCGACGTTGATCGGAGCTTGTCCCTGACGTATCTCTTTTCTCATGGCCTCCTGGCTTCCTCATTTTCAAGAAAGACCGATAATAAACCCAACGAACCCAATAAACGTCGCACACAGGCTGCGACGCTACACAAACTGATCGCTGAGAGCTGAAAGGGCAACGTCGCAGACAAGCTACGACGCTACACAAACTGATCGCTGAGAGCTGAACGCTGATCACTATCAATGCGCGGAATAAGCGCCATCAGGACCGCCTCGCGGGTGATAGTGAATCGATCGATCCGCCCGGACGACAAGTAACCGATCGCGCCTCCCTTCTCCTTGATCTCGGGTATTCCCGATATCCTGCGCATCTCACGATTAAGTGTCGAACCACGAATCAGTCTATCCCTGATCTCCTGGGGCAGTTCGAACCCTGGTCCGTGTCCGAAGGTCATCCTCCCTGCACGATCGATGATCACACAGAACTGAACGCTCAGGTACTCCTTTAAACCGGGAAAGCGCACCAAGCCTGCTTCGATCCCCACACCAAAATCTGCATCCCCAAGGGCCCCACGCGCGCGGCTAATCGCACCCTGGACAATCTCCTCGTCAAACGGCTGGGAGGGCACACCCGCGTCGACGTTCACCGGCACAACGTGAAGCGGTTCTTCGCTAAACACATCAGAAAACCCCGCACGCACGGCCTTTACCTTGAGCGAGTTGTGCGTTCCCACGTAGACCTTCATGAGTTCCATCCTAATCGCGGCTCGGTGCTTGCGCAATATCCACGCTTGCGCTAGCCTTCCTTGCATGGCCATTAAAGTTGTGGCGACAAATCGCAAAGCGCGGCACGAGTACGATATCGGGGAGTCCTACGAGGCAGGGCTTGTCCTTGTTGGAACCGAAGTGAAGAGCCTGCGAAGTGGGAATTGCTCACTTGCCGATGGCTATGCCGTAATCAGGAACGGAGAGGCGATCCTGCGGGGCGTCCACATCGCTCCCTATAAAGAGGGATCGATCCACAACGTTGACCCCGACCGCGACCGCCTCCTCCTTCTGCACCGTCGTGAGATCGTACGCCTGGCCACGAAAATAAAAGAGCGCGGTCACACCCTCATCCCTCTACGCCTCTATTTCAAGCGCGGCCATGCCAAGATCGAGCTCGGCCTTGCCAAGGGGCGCAAAACCTACGACAAACGACGCAAGCTACGCGAGGAGGACGAAAAACGCCGCACACAAGAGGCCCTCAAGCGCTACACCCGCGGCCAAAAGATATAGACGTGTATGCCGCTTTACCTAGCTTCGAAACAGGACCGCCTCACGCTTGAACAGTCCAATTGAAGCGGCAATCAGCAGACCACCACAGAGGGTGTTTGCCACAAGGGTGTAGAGCAAATGGGAGATCTGCAAGTTCCCCTCAATGATCTCTTGTAGTGCGTAGATGGCGTTCGCCACCGGGATGAGAAAGCGAGTGCCGGCAAAGCTCACTCCGCCGGTCATCGAGATCAAACCCACAAGGATGATCACCATGTAGATCGGCATCAGGTACGTACTCGCCTCCTTCTGGCTGCGAGCAAAGCTTCCCACGATCACGACCAGTGAAGCCAGGATAACGGCGAGTGGGACAAGAACAACAAGCATGAAACCAAGGTCAGTAAGACCGAGAGAGAAGGTCACCACCGTTCCCACAGGCGCTAGTCCCCCGCCGAAGAAGCGGACTCCGATCAGGAGGCCGACTGCCGATAAGAGCGAGGAGACAAGTGAGACAGTGAGAATGGTAAGAAACTTGCCAAGGACGATCTGCGTGCGAGAGAGCTGGCTGACAAGGAGGGTGGCGATCGTGCCGCGCTCCTTCTCCCCGGCGGTGATCTCTGCGCCGAGTCCCATCGCTCCAGTAAGGATCGCCAACACCATAAAATACGGAAGGAGCCTACTTAGAATCATCCTCCCCACCGACTCGCCAGAGCTTACATCCTCCACGCGCACACTCAGCGGCGGAGAGAGCTCATCGTAATCAAAACCCAAAGCGTCGAGCTTGTCGCGTATGACCTCCTTTAAATAACCTTCGAGAAAGTCGCGCACGCGCGCGGCAGCAATCGTTGCACCCTGATCGGTCTGGTCGTAGTAAAGCGCTACATTAAGTCCGATCCCTGGACCGCCGGACTCCTTATCGACTGACATCACCACCTGGCCGATCCCTGATTTAAGGTCTAAGAGCCCCTGATCCATATCGTCGTAGAACAGGGGATAGAGGGTCTGTGTCGAACGCAGGTGGCGCCGGAAGGTCTCGTCATTCGCCCGGTCAACGACGATCACCGTGGGGATCATCTCCTCGAGGCGCGTCTGCTCGGCAGCGGTAAAACGCCCCATCACCATAAGGATGAGAGGGTAGAAGATAAGCGGGAAGAACACGGTCAGGATTAAGGTCCGGCGGTCGCGAATGGCGCCGGTGATCTCCTTCAAAAAAAGGAGGCGGACGTTCTCCCACATCTTAAAGCTCAGTCAGTCGTAGCTTGAGATGGCGTCTGCACCGGGGGGCAAAGGCACGACCGGAGCCTCGCCCACAATCGGCTCCGTGGGTTCCGCTGAAGGCGCTTCTGAGACAGGCGCGGCGGGAGTCTGTTCCTCCTGCACTGGCTCGATGGCTGGGCCAACTTCCTTCGCGCTCACATCCTCCTTGTACATGTTTCCGCGTCCCCTATCGAGCAGATCCAGTCCGTTTTCGAGAAAACTGTTTCCAGTTATCACATTGTTGCGAGAGTTAGCCATCATCACAATTCCATAATTGTTCTCCGCGATCAGGTTTGAAGTAAAGGTGTTATCGCGCGAGTTTAGGAGATAGATCCCCTTAGCATTACGGGCCAGTTGACAGTCCTCGATGCGACCGTTTGACACTGTGTTTAGGTAAATCGCGGCCGCACGCGCTCGTTCGACGGCACAACCGCGGATGATAAAGTAGCGCGTGGTATGGTCGATGTAGATTCCATAGTCCGACCAGCGGCTGACTAATCTCAACCCCTCAATGATATAGGGATCATCGACTGTTCCACTCCCACCGTTCACCCCATTTTCGCTGGTGAAGGCCTCATCGCCGTAGATGTAGATCGGCTCGCCGTTTGCTGATCGTGAGAGTCCTTCACCGCTTGACCCTACTACCAGGGCGATGAAGAGAAGGACGAGCACAGACGCAGCCACAGATAGAATAACTTTCCTGACCATTTTCGCCTCCTTGAAGATTCATATTACCAAAACTAGAATACCACGTTCTTCAAAGAAAGGGAACCCCTAGCCGGATCGCTCACTTCCCACAGCGGCAAAGAAGACCTCCTCCAAGTCTTCCCCTGAAAAAAGTTCTTTAAGCTCTGAGAGGCTACCCAAGGCGTGCAACCGGCCGCGGTAGAGGATCCCGATCTCATCGCACAATTTCTCCGCCACCCGCATGATGTGTGTGGAGAGAAGAATCGTGCGCCCCTGATCGCGAAACAAACGTATCGACTCGAGTACAGCCCGTGCGGCCATCACATCCAACCCGAATGTCGGTTCATCGAAGATGAGAACCGGCGGATCATGAATAATACTACGAGCAAGAGAGAGTTTCTGCTTCTCGCCGGTGGAGAACGTCCCCACTCGCCGGTCAGCAAGTGGCGTTAAGTCGAGCATGGCGAAGATCTCTGAACCACGTCGCTCGATCTCCTCCGCAGGTAGCTTATTGATCCGACCGAAGAAGCGGAGTGTCTCGCGAGCAGTGAAACGATCATACAGGCCGGTCTCGGTAGCGAGAAACCCGATCCGCTCCCGCACCTGCCCAGGTGAAAGCCTGGTATCGAATGAAGCAACCGTAGCGCTTCCTGAAGTGGGGGTAAGAATAGTCGCGAGCATGCGCAGGGTAGTCGTCTTCCCGGCACCGTTTGGGCCCAGCAGGCCAAAGATCTCCCCAGATCGGCAGACAAAGGAAAGGCTATCAACTGCCCGCACCTCCCCTTTTCGCGTCCTGAAGACCTTGGTCAGGTCACGGGCCTCAACCATCACCTCGCTCATATGAACTCCGCCCCCACCGTCTCTTTAAGAACCTCCGGAATGCGAACCCGTCCATCTTTCATCTGGTTATTCTCCAGGATAGCAGCCAGCAGGCGCGAGGTGGCAAGACCAGATCCGTTGAGGGTGTGCACGTAGAGCGGCTTCTGGAAAGCAGCAGGGCGGTAGCGCGTGTTCCCGCGCCGCGCCTGGAAGTCCTCGCAGTTGCTGCACGAGGAGACCTCGTAGTAACGCCCCTGACCGGGGAGATACACCTCAAGGTCGATCGTCTTGCTCGACTGCTGCGCCATGTCTTGCGTCGAAAGGAGGGTCACGCGATAGTGAATTCCAAGGGCCTGAAGTACTCCTTCCGCGTCGGCGACAATCTGGTCAAGCTCAGAGTAAGAGGTCTCTTGCGCAGTAAACTTAAACATCTCCACCTTGTTGAACTGATGCACCCTGATCAGACCACGCTCATCTTCGCCGTAGGTCCCGGCCTCGCGCCGGAAACAAGGGGTGTAGGCCACGTAGTTAAGCGGGAGATCCTCTAAAGATAGGATCTCACCACGGTGCAAGTTGACAAGGATGCTCTCCGCGGTCGGGTTCAGGTAAAGGTCGTCCTTCTCACAGTAGTAGACATCATCCGCGAACTTCGGCAGTTGTGAGGCAACGAAGAAACTCTCTGAGTTGGCGAGGAATGGCGGGATTACCGGAATATAGCCGTTCTTGACGTGGTAAAAGAACATGAACTGGATGAGCGCCATCTCCAAGCGCGCCCCCATTCCCACATACATCGGGAAGCGCGCACCGGCGATCGTCGCAGCGCGGCCAAAGTCTAGGATCCCTTTCTCCTCCCCAATCTCCAGGTGATGTTTGATCGGAAAGTCAAACAGCGGACTTTCCTTGTAACTACGCAGGACGACCTTCTCCTCCTTTGCCCCTACAGGGACCGAAGGGTGAGGCACGTTAGGAAGAAGTGCGAGGAGGTGATCGATCCGAGCAGAGACCTGCTTCAGTTCATCGTCCAGGTGTGCAATCTCCTCGGCGAGCGAAGAAAGCGAGGCGATCAACTTGGTGGTGTCCTTCCCGTCCTTCTTAAGACGCCCCACCTCCTGCGAACCCCGGTTTCGTTCCGCCTTGCGCTCCTCCACTTGCTGTATCAGGGAAAGACGTTTCTCATCAAGCTCTAAGATCTCCGTAAGGTCGATCGACGGATCCCGGCTTTGAAGCCGCTTTTCTATGCCAATTGGATCCTCACGTAATCTGTGGATATCGAGCATCCCACCTCGCCTCCGCGCAGGAGATTCTAGGGGAAGAAAAGACAGTAAGCAACAAAGAACCGATTTAACCACGACAGGGGGCAGGCTATAATCAACTTCGACGATGAGATTAAAGAAAAGAACAAGAAAACATCTACCAATATTGAGCCTGGAGGATACCCTCTATCCATTGTCGAAGAAAGAGGCCGTCTCTTATAAGGAAGGAGGGTAGCGATGAAGATCTTGATGTACTCCAAGGCTCTTTATTCGAGCTGGCTTTACTACAATGCGGACCGCATCCTGTTTGACGCTGGAGAGGGAGCAAGCTCCGTCTTGGGAAACAAAGCGTTTGCCATCAAGCGGGTCTTCCTCTCCCACGGACATGCCGACCACATCGCTGGGCTCGTTTCACTGGTTAACATCCGTAATAACGCAATGGGAGACAAGGAAAAGGAGCTCACCGTCTACTACCCCAGGGACAACTACCTCGTCTCGGAGATGATGTCTTTTCTGGCGCGGACGAATCGTCGTTTGAACTACGACCTTGAGTGGGTCCCACTCGGGCTGGGTGACCGGGTGGAGCTTCTTTCCGGGCAGATGCCACGCTACATCGAAACCTTCCCCACAGTGCACGTGCACAACGAGGCCTCACTCGGCTACTCGATCGTCGAGGTCCGCCACCGACTTAGGTCCGAACTTTCCGGTGCCTCCCAGGAGGAGATCATCCACTTGGTACGC
>JAUWYG010000138.1 GCA_030615945.1 Candidatus Bipolaricaulota bacterium
ATAAAAAGGAACTGCGGCGGAAGACACTGGAGGGCGTAGCGCTTCCGCCGCGCTTTCAAGGAGGCAAAGACCCTGGAAAGTCTCTACTTGCTAGGATCAATCCTCCTTTGATTCCCCCCTTTCACCACCCGGATCACACTCCACTCACCCGGCTCGACGAATGTAACATCGATTACCTTTATTGAAACTGGCTTGCTTGGGAAAGAACAATACCCTTGCTCACCTTTTTAGAGAACAACGGACACCTTGGTACACCCTACATGTCCATCCTGACAATCAATAAGGGTCTAGCCTCTCACCTCTTCCGGTAAAGAAAAGGGACGTGAAAGCCAGTCGCCGCGCATGATAGACGAGGGCCGCACCAGCCAGTCCGCCACCAATTAGCTCAAACATCGTATCCCTTATCGGTCCTCCTGGTCTTTCTGCTCGAGATTAAATAGCTGTTCGAGCAACTCCCTGATCGGATCGGACAGACCAGGCAGTGGTGCTTCATCGGTTCCTCCTTGAATCAGCTCTGTGGCAAGTTTCTCTGTTCGCTCTCGCAACTCCGCGTAGCCTCGTTGTAAGGGGATCTCTTCTGCTAAGTCGAGGGTGTCGATCCTCAGTCCCAGTTGGTCGATGTAGCGATCCAGTTCACGCTGTCCCTCCATGAGCAAACCCTGGCGGGCGATCGCAAGGAACGCTCCCTCCCAATGAAACTGCGGTGACACAGTATCGCCATCGACAAGGAACCCGATTACGATGGGGAGGCTCTCGGCATAACGGTTGATCCCTTCTACCGCACGTGAGGATAGCTCCGGTGATAGGCCAAACAGCGGATGTCCCTCCCTTTCAGCCAGCCGAAAATCCTCCAAGAGCAGGGAGATCTCCCCTAATACATCATCCCCGTGTATCGTAATCCCTGCCGAGAGTGTCACTCTTCCTGAGACGATGTCCACAGGAAGAGTCGTCTCATAGAGGTTTAAAAATCGAGTCAGATCGATCTTGGTCAGTTCAAAATCGTAGCGATGATCTGTAACCTCCTCGCGATTGTCGAAGGATGCAGAAAGGAGAAAGGCAGAATCTGGATCATCACCGATCCGGCCCTTCAGCCTGAGGGTGATGGGGTCACGGTTTAACCTGGCCGGTAAGGCAAGATCGGACAGTTCCACCTCGAGCAAGGTGACCGGAGGCAGGCCTTCGCCCGGATCCCGTGCATCCTTCAGGGTGAGATGGACACGACCGATCTCCAGGCGCTCCACCGCAAACGAGGGACGAAAACCCAGGAAAGAACGCCCACCGACGTAGCGGGAAAGATCCGCCGGTGATTTTCGCGGGCGTGGCTGTCCAAGGTAGTCGACAAAGTGCTGCAACAACCCGAGCCAGTCGACCTTGTCGGCGTGCTGTGCCGCCCAATTAAGATAGTCCGCAGCGTTCCAGCCAGAGGTGAAATTATCGACGTTTAAGGTCCCATCCGGCTCACGCTCAACGTGAAGGGATGCTTCCTTAATCACCACCGCATTGAACACAACTCGCTTTTCTAAAAGCGGCAACATCCCTGCATCAAGGGTTAACGAGGGGATCTCAAGGATATTCTCCTGTGGCTTCTTTGGATCCTGAACGGAAATACCAGTAAGATCAAGGCTCCCGGTAAACAGGCTAAACGAGCTTTGCTCCACCGCTACCTCTCCTCCGACTACAAACGAGGCGGCGGAGGTGGCGATCCGCCCCGCGAAAAAGGGGACGATCACCGCCGCGAGGAGGTAACAGATGGCATAGACGACCGGAAGGACGATCAACATCTCCTTGCGCACAAACCGAAACGGCCCCCAGGGTGTTTTCCCTTTGTCGTATTTTGCTTCGCCACCCGCAAGGAACCAACGTAGAAGACCCATTCCTGACTTGTCGCGGACCTTCTTCGAGACCTTCCAGCCCGAGACCCAGTCTGTGAACGAACTGCGATACTTGATCACCAGGATACGAATGATTAAAAAAACAGGGATCGCCATGATAAGAGCAAGGACAATGCTCCCAAAAAGGAGGTAGCGGCCATATCCCATCGGCGCAGCCACAGGGAGGTGAAACAGAACCCGCCACAGCCCGTCGAGTCCACGGTTCGCATCGAGGAGGAAGCGGCCGATCGCATATGACCCTGGTGCTACGGCGAGCGAGATCAGCTTGAACAGTCCCATGGAGAGAAGAAATGCGCGGAAGCTACAGCGCACAAGAAGCGCCAAAGTGATCGGAATGATCACGTGAAGCCCCATCGGCGGAAGGCCAGCGAAGAGACCAAGTGCAAAGGAGAACGCGATCTGATTCGGCGACAGAGACGACTTTAGGATCTTTAGAACCTTCCTTAGCGGCTTCCACGGAGTAGGAATCATCTTAAACCACCTCCGATCCATCATGCAGATCTGCAAGTTCTACGTCAATCTGTCTCTTGATGGTGGCGTATGCCCCCGAATCACCGAAGAGATTTGGCTCGAGTCGGGAGAGCAGCCTCTACTGGATAGGTACTCAAAAGGAGGTACGCGCATGTAGGTTCTTACGATCCTTGGAAGTCCACGAAAAAGTGGGAACACGGCGACGGTACTTGGTTGGGTGGAGGAGGAACTTAAAGGACTCGGTCACGAGATCGATCGAGTTGATGTTATTGACCATCGAATCGACGGGTGTATCGGATGCTGGGCCTGTGCGGAGATCCCTGATGAGCCGGGATGTGTTCTGGGAGATGGCACAGAAGCGATCTTCGAGCGGATGATCCCCACCGACGCGATCCTCTTTGCTTCGCCGCTTTACATGTGGGGCTTCGCCAGTCAACTGAAGGCGTTCCTGGACCGGTGTGCCTGCCTGGTCAAGGACTACGGCGGGCCAAACTACAAATCCCTCATTGGTGGGAAGAAAAGCGCGCTCCTGGTGACCTGCATGGGCCCGCGCGAGAAGGCCGACCTGATCCAAGGAATCTACAAACGCTTTGCGGGCTACGCCCAACTCGCGTCCGTTGGTGAACTGATCGTCCCTAACTGCACCGAGCCGGATCAGTTGGCGGAAGATGCCAAGACCCAAGCCAAGGCCCTTGCGCGCCAGATCGTCGGTTAGTCAGCGTTC
>JAUWYG010000040.1 GCA_030615945.1 Candidatus Bipolaricaulota bacterium
GTTACAGCCTTGACACACTGCTCCAAGCAGCCGAGACGGACCTTACCAAGGCAGGGTTTGAGGTGTCAGTGCATCCAAGGACAGGGAAAACGGTGCACTCAGCTTTCTTTCGGTTTCCCGGACTCCTCTACGAGGCAGGACTGAGCCCTCACCGGACTCAGAAGCTGTCGATCAAGGTTGAGATCGATACGAACCCTCCGCCTGGGGCGAAGACCGAGCAAACGGTGATTAACCGGCACTTCCTGCTTGGATTATGGCACCACGACCTTCCTTCCCTGATGGCTGGGAAGATCCACGCCCTCCTCATGCGATCCTACACCAAGGGCCGCGATCTCTATGATCTTCTATGGTATCTCACGCGGCCAGAACCTGTTGATCCTAACGTTATCTTGTTGAACAACGCGCTTCAACAGACGGGTTGGAAAGATGATCGTGTGACGAATGAGAACTGGCGGTCAATCATCCGTGAAAGGTTGGAACAGCTCAACTGGACCTCCGTTTCAGAGGACGTTTCGCCCTTTCTCGAACATCCTGCCGAACGGTCCCTCCTCACACGAGGTACGCTTCTAGCAGCGCTAAACCGAACACGCCTATGAGGGCTGTCGCAGACACTCTTTCCCCTTAAGAAACAAAAGCTTTCACCGCAGAGCGCGTTGAGCGCGCAGAGGGAGGGATTGAGTAATCTAACGAGTGAGAGAGTGAGTGAGTGAGCGATTGAGTGATTGAGTGATTTAACGATTGAATGATTTAACTTCCCAATCTCTCAATCTCCCGATCATCCAATCTCTCAATCATCCGATCTCCCGATCATCCAATCTCTCAATCATCCGATCTCCCAATCATCCAATCTCTCAATTTCTCAGCGCCCTCTGCGGTAAAAGGCTTGGGTAGGGTTTGGGCTTGAAACTGAGTAGCGGAAAAGATTTACTTAAATAGGCTGCCATAGCTCCTCCATTTGGAGCAAGCTCCCAAGGGCGATTCCTTTCGCTGATTGCAAGAGTAAAACCGGCCTCTATAATCTTCCTTGACTTCGAAAGGAGGCCTTTTGATGGAATCGAGCGATCTCTTGCGTGAACTCTCGGATGCGTTCGGTGTTTCCGGCTTTGAGGATGAGGTACGAGAAAGGATCACGGACCTTGTTTCACCGTACGTCGACGAGGTAAAGACCGATACGTTGGGGAACCTCTTCGCCACACGGACGGGGAAAGAGGAGTTCACCCTGATGCTTGACGCCCACATGGACGAGGTGGGTTTCATGGTGAAGTGGATCGATGAGAAAGGGTACCTCCGCTTTGCCCTGCTCGGCGGGTGGGATGAGCGAATCATCCCCAGCCACCGCGTTGAAATCCTCACCCGTTCCGGAGAGAAGCGCTACGGTGTGATCGGTTCTGCCCCACCACATATCTTAAAAGAGGAGGAACGAAAGCGGCCAATCCCGCTTGAGGGGATGTTCATCGATGTCGGGGCTTCGTCGAGGCAGGAAGCCGTTGACATGGGGATAAACATCGGTGACCCGCTCACGATCCACTACCCGTTCACCGAGCTTTACTCAGGCTACGTCACGGGGAAGGCATTCGACGATCGAGTGGGGTGCGCGGTGATGATCGAGACGGCGCGTCGACTGGCGAAGAGAGATCTCAAGGTGAACCTCGTCCTCTCCTTCGTCATCGGTGAGGAGGTGGGGCTGCGCGGGGCGCGCACCGCCGCCTATCAGATCGATCCGGATCTCGCCCTCGCCCTGGAGGGAACGATCGGAGCTGATATGCCCGGGATTCCCGAGGAGAGCCAGCCGGTCCGCCTCGGTCGCGGCCCAGCGATTACGGTCGCTGACCGGTCGATTATCGTCTCGCGGCGGATGGTCGAAGCATTGGAACAGGCAGCAGTCACTGAAGAAGCAACAATACCGTACCAATACAAACTACCCACCTATGGAGGGACCGACGCCGGCGCGATCCACCTCTCCCGGGCGGGGGTCCTCTCCGGCGTGGTCTCTGTCCCCTGTCGGTTCATCCACTCGCCGACCTCCACCCTGCGGCTGAACGACCTTGAGAATACGATCCGGTTGGTGACTAGGTTTATCGAAGCCCTCCCTGACATCCTGCCGTAGGAGGAACGTCGCAGACAAGCGGCGACGCTACAGAGAAATCACCATTTGGAACAGTATTTCGTAGCGTCGGGGCTTGCCCCCGACGTTGAACTCACACGGTCCTTGCAAAGTGGAAAATTTTCACGCCACGGTAAGCCCGACGCGCTTGGCGGCAAGCTCCTCGCGCACGACCTGACAGAGACGTTTGATCCCCTCTTCAATCTCATCTTCACTGTTTACGGAGAAAGAGAGGCGCATGGTGTTCTTCCCGCCCCCATCGACGTAGAATGCGCTTCCGCTAACATATGCAACCTTGTGTTCCAGGGCGCGAGGAAACATCTCCTCGGTATCGATCCCCTCGGGAAGACGGACCCACAGGAACAGGCCGCCATCAGGACGAGTCCAAGTGATCCCTTCCTTCGTCGGCATGTACTTCTCGAGCGCGGCGATCATCGCGTCGCGCTTGGCGCGGTAGCGTTCGCGCAAAATCCTCAGGTGATCCTCCATTCCGTAGTCCTTGATGTACCGAGCCGCCAGATGCTGCGTGAGCTTGGAGGTGCACAGGTCCGAGGCCTGCTTCATCCGCAAAAGGATCTCTATCAGATCCTCCTGGGCAATCAGGAATGCCAGTCGCAGTCCCGCCGACAACACCTTGGATAGGGTAAAGAGCATGATCACCCGACCGTTTTCATCCATGCTCTTAAGCGTCGGCACCGCTTCTCCCGCGAACCGGAGCTGACTATAGGGGTTATCCTCGAAGATCAGCAAGTCCTCCTGTCGGGCAATCTCAAGCAGGCGCTTGCGCTTCTCAAGTGACATCGTGATCCCAGCCGGATTCTGAAAGTCAGGGATCACGTAGATCGCCTTGAGTACCTTGTCCACTCGCCTCGCCTCAGCGATCTGCTCCTCGAGGACGTCGAGGTCCATCCCATCTTCTTGCAGCGGGACCCCGATCTTATCAGCCTGGAACAGGCTAAACGACTGGATCGCCCCCAGATAGGTGGGCAGGCCACAGAAGATGACATCTCCTGGGTCAAGAAATGCCTTGGCTAACAAGTCCAACCCCTGCTGCGAGGCGGTCGTTACCAGCACCTGATTTAAGCTCAGGTCCAGTCCCTGCGTCCGCAGCCAATCAATCACCGCGCGGCGCAAGGTCCGGCTTCCCTCGCTCAGCCCGTACTGAAGAACGTTACGGTAATGCCCACGCAGCTCGTCGGCCGCAATCTCAGCCAACTCCTCGTGTGGAAAGGTCTCAGGGTCGGGGAGCCCCCCGGCGAACGAGATGATCTCCGGTTTCTCAGTCAACTTGAGGAGTTCACGGATTGCAGAACGCGGTGTCCCTAACGCGCGTTGGGAAGTATGTCTTTTCATTAATCTCTCCTTACGCTGCGCTCCTTAATGCAACGCCCTTTATTGTACGGTGCGCAAACCCTTACTGTCAAAAGAGAAACCGCTCGAACACAGGAAGGAGATAGGCAGCGGTAAACAAACCGAGAAGTGCGCCACAGATGACATCAAGTGGGTAGTGCTCCCTCACATAGACACGAGAAAAGGCGATTATGATCGCAACTAAGTATGCGGCGAGTTGGATGAGGATGTTCGGATAACATACGGTGATTACCCAGGCAAGCCCGAACGAGATAGTGGCATGTCCAGAGGGGAAGGAGTAGCTGTCGATCAAACGTGAGCGGAGGCCAAAAAAGACCAGCGCCGGTCGTGGGCGATTGAACAGCAGCTTGAACAGACGGAAGACAGCTATATTGACGATCGAGATCCCGAGGCCGACCAACACATAGCTCCGGTCGATCGGTGAGCCAAATATGATCAACCCCAGGGCAAGCCCACCCCACAGGTAACCATCGCCGAGGTAGGTGGCAATGACGAACAGGAGTGAAAGCCTCTTGAGAAGAGGGTGCCCGCTGATCGCCTGCATAGTTTCGGCATCCCAGCGCAGAAGCTCCTCGATAGCAAGGTCCCATCGACTCACTAGGCGCGTCCAAGTACTCACCTTCTTACCTCCCTTGCCCGCAGGGTGGGAAAGAGGATCACGTCGCGGATGGAGGGAGAGTCAGTAAAGAGCATAGCCAATCGGTCGATTCCGATCCCAATCCCGCCGGTCGGCGGCATCCCATGTTCCAGGGCAAACAAGAAATCCTCGTCCATTCGCTGCGCCTCATCATCCCCAGCCTCTCGCAGACGCTCCTGGTCCTCAAAGCGAGCGCGTTGGTCGATGGGATCGTTCAACTCGGTGAACGCGTTGGCGATCTCCACCCCACCGATGAACAACTCGAACCGCTCCACGAGTCCTTCCGTGCCCTGTTTCCTCTTGGCAAGCGGCGAGATGTCCATTGGATAGTCCTTGACAATCGTCGGTTGAATCAGCCCGGGTTCGACGAACCTCTCAAATAGGTGCTCGATGAGTTTCCCGTGTGAGAACTCTGGAAGCTCGATCCCCTTCTTTCGAGCTTGCTTTCGAATGTCTGACTCTGTAACTCCATCAAGGGAAAGGCCAGTGGCTTCTTCCACCGCTTGCACGAGGCCGATCCGCTGCCAGGGAGGGGAAAGGTCGATCTCGTTCTCCTGGTAGGTGATGCGCGTCGAACCCACCGCCGCCTGCGCGCTTGTTACCACCAACTCCTCCACGAGGGACATCATCCCCTCGTAGTCGGAGTACGCCTCGTAGATCTCCAGGATGGTGAACTCAGGGTTGTGCTCAGTGGAGACCCCCTCGTTGCGGAAGCTTTTCCCTAATTCATATACTCGTTCCAGGCCGCCAATTACCAACCGCTTCAGATAGAGCTCGGGGGCAACGCGCAGGTAGAGATCGATGTCCAGTGCATTGTGATGGGTGACAAACGGCCGTGCCGTCGCTCCACCGGCGATCGGCTGCATCATTGGTGTCTCTACTTCGAGGAAGCCGCGGGCGTCAAGGAAGCGGTGCATCGCGGAGACCATACGGGAGCGGCGGACGAACGCCTCCCGTACCGCCTGGTTAGCGACCAGGTCAAGCGAGCGATGCCGATAACGAAGCTCAATGTCCTTCAAGCCATGCCACTTCTCCGGCAAGGGCCGGAGTGCCTTTGAAAGAAGTGACCATTCCGCTACCTCCACCGTCAACTCTCCCATCTTGGTGCGAAAGACATCGCCCCTCACCCCGATGAAGTCGCCGATGTCGCTTGAGCACAACTCTTGGTAACGCTCTTCGCCGAGCCTGCCGGCAGACGCATGCACCTGGATCTTGCCGCTTCCATCCCGTAAGTCGAGGAACGAAGCCCTACCCATACGACGGAGGGCAACCAGCCGACCGGCGACCGTCACCTGCTCGCCACTTTGCTCCCCCTCTTTAAGAAAGGAAAAATGGGCGCTTACTTCGCCGATGGTATGACTGCGAGAGAACCGGGCAGGATAGGGATCAATCCCTTTCTCCCTCAGTCCTTTAAGCTTCTCCAGCCTGGCCTGGATCAGCGACTCTTTCATTTTTTATTGATCGCGATGACACGAAAGCGCGTCGTCCCTGAAGGGAGATCAACCTTGACCTCATCCCCCTCGGCTTTTCCGAGGAGGACCTTCCCCACCGGTGAGACAATGGAGATCTTGCCCTTCTCCAAGTCGACCTCAACCGGGCTCACAAGGCTAAAGGTCCCGCTCTCCATGATGTCGAGATCCTGAAGGATGAAGCTAGACCCGATACCGATCTCCTCCGTTGAAATCTCCTCATCGGGGATGATCTCCGCTCTCTCCAGGATCGAGGTGAGCCGACGCACCTCACGCTCGTAGTACTGCTGCTCGCTTTGTAGGTATATGTACTCCTTGTTCTCGCGCAGATCACCTCCGTTCAGCTTTGAGGCCTTCAGCTTCTCAGGGATCTCCTCGTAGAGGATCTTCTTAGCATGCTCGAGCTCCTGCTGCATCAGTGCATTTCCCTCTTTAGTCAGAAAGACTTTTTCCTTGTTCATTTTTCACCTCCGTGCCAGCGGCCTCCCGAAACTCTTGAATCAACAACCGCTTAACCTCCTCCACTTCACACCCCTTGCACACCTCGCGCGGTCGTACGATGATGTCCATCCCAGTGAAGAGCTCACTATTTCGACGGAAGGTCTCCCGAATTACCCGCTTCATACGATTGCGCTTTACCGCGGTCCCCCATCGCCGCTGAATCACAATCCCCAGCCTTGCTGGCCCTTCTCTTTGGAAGATGTGAAAAGAAAAATACGTTCTTTTCCTCGCCACCCCGCAACGATAGACTCGTTTGTAATCCGACCTTTTCTTAAGCCGCATAGTGGCAGGAAATCGACCTTTGCCACCATCGTACATAGGTGAAACTATAGCGAGGAAACTCCTGGTTTTCAAGGATTCCTGCTTTCCCTTCATTTTTTGACACGTGGGAGATACACTCCATAAGAAGATGTGCGAAGAGCGAATATACACTATATCCGAATTGAACAGGAAGGCACGCCAGATCCTGGAGGGTGAGATCGGATCCGTTTGGTTGAAGGGGGAGGTTTCCAACCTGACCCGTGCGATGTCTGGACACCTCTATTTCACGCTTAAGGACGAGGGATCACAGATCTCCGCGGTCCGATTCAAAGGGCGCTCGGCGTTTCTTCACTCCCCAACAATCGAGGACGGGATGGAGATCCTCGCCTATGGGCGGCTAACCATCTACGAGCCGCGGGGCCGTTATCAGTTCGTCGTCTCCATTATCCAGCCGGCCGGCGTGGGGGCGCTGCAGCTCGCCTTTGAACGATTGAAGGAAAAACTCGGAAGAGAAGGCCTGTTCGACAAAGCTCACAAAAAGCCGGTCCCTGCCTTTCCGCAACGCATCGGGGTAGTGACCTCGCCCACCGGAGCAGCGATCCGCGATATTGGGTCAGTCCTTAAGCGGCGCTGGCCCCTCGCCGAGGTCTATCTCTTCGCAAGCTCGGTCCAAGGTGAAACCGCTGCCGAGGAGATCGTCACGGCGATCGCGCAAGCAGAGGCGTTCAACCAGCGCGAGACCCCGCTTGATCTATTGATCGTCGGTCGCGGCGGTGGGTCGCTCGAGGACCTCGCTTCATTCAACGAGGAGCGGGTCGCCCGGGCGATCTTTGACTGCGAGATCCCCATCGTCTCGGCCGTCGGCCACGAGATCGACTTCACCATTGCTGACTTCGTCGCCGACCTGCGCGCCCCTACCCCCTCTGCCGCCGCCGAGCTCGTCACCCCTGATCACTTTGAGGTTCTCACCTCTCTTGTCGCCTTCCTTGCAAAATCGCAGCGAAACATGCGCGCCCTCCTCGAACGCAGAGTACAAGGGCTGCAGACACACCTCAAGGGATACATCTTCCGCATCCCCGGACGAAGGGTAGAGATGCTCGCCCAGGGACTCGATCTACGCCTCGCTGAGCTCCTCCGACTGACCGGGGAGGCGTGGAAGAAGCGCCAGCGCGATGCGACTAGGTTGGAGGATCTCCTGCGCCTTGCCGACCCCTCCTTACCGCTTCGCCGCGGCTACTCCCTCACTTTCATTCCAGGTGAGCCAACCCCACTCCGTAACGCCACTTCCCTCTCCCCGGGAGAGCGGATTGAAACCCGCCTGTTAAACGGAAGGATCCTGTCGCAGGTGGAGGAGGTAATAGAGAGTTGAAGATCGACGAGACCCTGAGGAAATTGGAAGAGATCACCAAACGCCTTGAGGAGGAGGATCTTCCCCTGGAGGAGGCGCTTCACCTGTTCGAGGAAGGAATCACCCTTGCCGCGAAGATCAAGACCGAACTCGACCAAGCAAAGCTGAAAATCCAACAAGTGATCCAAAAGGCAAAGGACGTGTTCTCGCTCGAGGACTTTGACCTCCAATAGGTGTTCCCTATAATCGGGCTTATGCAAGAGGGCAAGCCATACGATGTTGTGATCATTGGCGGAGGGCCAGCTGGGCTTACTGCGGCGATTTACGCCGGGCGTGCGCTCCTCTCCACCCTCCTTCTCGAGAAGGCCGTCCCTGGTGGACAGTTAAACGAGACCGATTTTATCGAGAACTTCCCCGGTTTTAAGGAGAAGACCAGCGCACCCGAGTTGATGCAACAGATGCGCAAGCAGGCAGAACAGTTGGGTACGGAGATCTTTCTCGATGAGGCAACCGGGATCGAGCCCACTTCTCACCACTATCGGATTAAGGGAGCAAGAGGGGAGTTTGAAACACGGTCGGTGATTATCGCCACAGGGTCGCGGCCGCGTGAAATCTCGGCAGATGGGGTAAAGCGCCTCAAAGGCAAGGGGGTCTCCTACTGCGCCACCTGTGACGGCTATTTCTTTCAAGGAAAGAAGATCCTCGAGGTGGGAGCGGGTGATTCGGGTCTGACCGAGGCACTCTTCCTCACCAAGTTCGCGGAGTCGGTAGGGATCATCGTCCGTCATCAAAGAAGCGACCCGCATGCTCTGCGCGCCTCGCCGATCCTGAAGAAACGGGCACAGGAACACCCCAAGATCAGCTTCTTATGGAACAAGGTAGTGGATAAGGTAGTAGGAGAGAAACGCCTTACAGGGGTACTACTAAAGGATCTTACCACCGGCGAAGTGGAAGAGGTGAAGGTCGACGGTCTATTCATCAACATTGGACACCTCCCCGAGACGGACTTTCTGCAAGGGACGCTCAATCTGGATGAGCACGGATACATCATCACCGATGATCGCCTGCGCACCAATCTCCCAGGGGTCTTCGCCGCCGGAGACGCACGCATCGTCACGAACCGCTACGCACAGGCCGTTATTGCTGCTGGAGATGGAGCCATCGCCGCCATCGAGGCGGAGAAGTACCTATCTTAGGGGAGGCGATCCCACGTGTATTTGACGATTCCAAAGTTAGTTACACGCACGGTTAAGCGCCCTCCCAATAGCCCGTTTCAAAAGACGAGCACGATGGACATCAAGCGTCACCTTTACAAAGGAGGTAATCATGTATCCAACGGTCAATGATCTCTTCAACGAGGCAGTTACTGATCACCCTGAGGATGTAGCACTACGCATGCTGATCCCCAAGGAGAGAAAACGGGGCCGGGGTATCCGGCTCATTCTGAATGAGATCTCCTACAGCCGACTGGGAGAGACGGCCGGCCGTTTTGCCGCCGCCCTTGCCGAGCTGGGAGTCAAGAAGGGGGATAAGGTGGTCCTTATCTCCAAGCCGCGCGCCGCGTGGGCAACCGCTTTCTTTGGAATACTCCACTGTGGGGCCACTGTGGTCCCCCTCGACCCGGAATTACAGCAAGGCGAGATCGAACGGATTCTTACTGAGGCTGAGGTAAAGGGGATTGTTCTTTCGGGCGGCAAAGCGAGTGACTTAGAAGCAATCAAAGAACGTTCCCTCTCGGACCTCTTTCTGATCTCGATGGATCGCCCTGAGACAGACGAGATCCTCTTCCTCGACGCCCTCGTCCTCCGCCAAAAACCTCTTCCCTCAGTCAAGGTCAGCCCAGATGATCTCGCGATACTGATGTACACCTCGGGAACCACCGGGAACGCTAAGGGAGCGATGCTCACCCACGCCAACATCTCCTCCAATGCCCTCACCACCATCAAAATCGTCGACCTCTCTTCCCAGGATAATTTCCTCTCCATCGTTCCCTGGCATCACATCTACGGCCTGACGCTGACCCTGATCTGCCCAATCTGCACGGGTGGCACAACAACATACGCACCAGTCGACAGAAACCTCGCCCAGGTCATGCTAAAGGCAAGGCCGACGATCCTCCTCGGTGTTCCCAAGCTATACCATGTTCTCTATGGGAAAATACGCCAGTCGATTGAAAAGAGCCTTATAAAGAGGACTATCGATCGCCTCTCCCCCACCTTAATGGGAAAGTTGGTGACACGAAAGCTGTTCGGAAAGGACTTCCGCTTCTTAACCTCGGGCGGGGCGCCCCTAAACCCCGAGGTGGCGAGTGGACTCCGCCGGATGGGGATCGGAATTTTAGAAGGCTACGGCCTTACTGAGACCTCACCTCTGCTTACTACCTGTGAAGTGTTCGCCGAAGACCCGGGGATGACCGCCATTAAAGGAGTGGAGATCCGGGTCGATCACCCAGATGAGAACGGAATCGGCGAGGTTTTCGCCCGGGGGCCAAACGTGATGGCCGGATACTACAAGAACCAAAAGGCAACGCGAGAAGTCATCGACGAGGAGGGTTGGTTCCACACCGGCGACCTCGGCCGTCTAGAGGCAGGGAGGCTCATCCTTTCCGGCCGGGCCAAGAACGTGATCGTCCTTGAGACGGGAGAGAACGTCTACCCAGAAGAGATCGAGTGGGAACTTCTGAACATCCCAGCGATCGAGGAGATCATGATCCACGAAGGAGAGCGCCAGGGGGCGCCAGCGGTAGCGGCAATGATCTATCCAAACTGGACGCTCCTCAAGGAACAGGGGATCACTGACCCTGACAAGGCCCTCGATCACATCTGGGAAAAGATTAAGCTGCGCAGTGAGAACCTGGCAGTCTTCAAGCGGATCAAAAACAAGGATTTGGTCTCGCTGGTCGATCAGCCTTTCGAGAAGAGCGTCAAGCTCGACATCAAGCGCTACGTCTACGAGAAACAGAAGTAAGGCTGCACCGCTAGCTGTACCGGATACGAAATCCTCGCTCGTCCTGGAGCTCTGCCCACTCAAGCTCCACGTCCTCCACCCGCGAGGCCGGCGGGCCTAGACGCACCCAGTCAAGGAAGGAAGCGACCTTCTCCTCCCCTCCCTCGGCAACGATCTCCACTCGCCCATCAGGGAGGTTGCGCACCCAGCCAGCCAGAGCAAGCGCCCGCGCCTTCTCCTGCGTGTGCGCGCGGAAGTAGACCCCCTGGACGCGACCGGAGACAAACAGATGCACTCGCTTGATCATATTTCTCATCGTACCCCACAAGCTCTCTCTTGAAAAGGCCTCTTGTCAAGCGATATTTATTGTACTATACTTAACACATCTGAAAGGGGGTGAACAATATGGTCAACAGGGTGAATACCTTATCAATCTACATTCCCAAAGGTAAGCCCGCTAGAAACCCGGTTGAGAGACTCACCAAGCTTGCCAGGGTAAAGGACCGCTCGCTCAACTACTTGGTCGTAGAGGCGATCCTGCAATACCTCGACCGTGAAGAAAGGAAGAAGAAGTAATCCCGCGCCTTATAACCCACGCTCACTTGGCTGCGCGGCTTAGCCTCCCCTCTTTGCCCGCTGTCACGTTGATAATCAATCGGTTTGACCTTACTCCATTACTTCGCTCATTTATCTTTTCTGTCCTTCTCTAATCGCTCGGCAAGTTTTCGTTCAAGC